>JBFMCS010000049.1 GCA_040754315.1 Bacillota bacterium | reverse complement strand
TGGTCAGTCAGCTTTCCGTCCTTGAGCCACCGGTGCAAGGTGGTCTTGGAAAGCCTGTATGTTCTCTCTACTTCCAATTGTCTCAACAGCATCCAGCATTACCTCGTTCAACCAAATCTCATATTCTTGCTTGTCTGGCATGGTCTCAAATGGCGGGTCAACTTCAATCCGTTCACCGTTGACCACCATGCTTCGGGCAGGTTTGTGGAGGAAAAGTCAGTTATCCGGTAACTGTTTCATCCTCCTCCAACACAAAACAAGATGAATCCTGTCAGGATGCTACTGGAGCATCTAGGAGGTTCCGCCGAAATCCCTGGGGGGAGGCAGATCGTCCTCCATATCTTGCCCGCTGGCGACTACGCTCCTGATCTGTGACCCTGGGATGTCTTGGGCCAATAGGGTTTTTCGTCCAAGACCGCTTCCAGGATCTCCAGGCACTCCGCCGCATCCGCCGCATAGCCGTCAGCCCCGATATCCTCTGCGAACTCAAGGCTGATCGGAGCGCCACCCACTATTATCTTGCACCTGTCCCGGAGGTTGCTCCTCTCCAGCAAGTCTATGCATTCCTCCATGACACCCATGGTTAACGTAAGAAGGGAAGACATCCCAAGCACGTCAGGCTCATGTTCTTCAATGGCCTCGGCGAACTGGTCAGGAGGTACGTCCACGCCTAAGTCTATGACTTCATACCCGGCAGCCTCCATGACCACGGATACCAATCCCTTGCCAATATCGTGAATATCCCCTGCCACTGTTCCGATGACTATTCGCCCCTTGGGTTGCCGCCCCTTATCAGAAAGGAGGGGCTTCAAGAGCCGAAGTCCCCCCTGCATGGTGCGGGAGGCAAGCAACACATCGGGCACGCAGATCTCAAGGTTGCGGTACTTGTCGCTTATCCGTTTCATCCCGGCGATAAGTCCCTTCTCCAGGACATCAGTGGGTTTGAAGCCCTTCCTCAAGGCCTCCAGAATCAAGCTTCGCACCTCTTGTGCCTTTCCCAGGGCGACCTTCTCGGCGATACTGCACAGCACTGGCTTACCTCCTTGCCTGCCCCACGCGCGTATTAGCGGGAAGGCCCACGTCATACTGGTATGCTGCCACATGAGTTAGGGCTGCTGGGAAACCTCCTGTGTCCTGGATGCCTTCTGCCCTGCCTTGTGCCACCGGGCCGGCCAGATGACGTGCTGGGGAGCAACCTTCTCGAAAGGCGTGCTGTTCCTGTAGTGACAGGGGGTCACCTTCTCGACCTTCTTGAATACCTTGACGAAGTAGCTGGCCTCAGAGTATCCGACTTTGAGCGCTATGTCTCCCACCCTCCATCTGGTCTCACGCAGTAGCCACTTGGCTTCCTCGACGCGGACCCGTGTAAGGTAGTCCATCAAGGAACAGCCAAGATTCTCCTTGAAGAGTCGAGTCAGGTAGTCAGGGCTAAGATTGACTGCTACTGCTACCTCCTTGGTGGATTGCAGGGTGTTGAAGTGACGGTGTATGTAACGCTGAGCCTTGGACACTGTCTGAGATGAACGACCCCCCCCCGCCTCCGGGAGACAGGCGAGGTACCCATCCAGGGCCATCTCCATCAAGTAGCACATATCCTCCGTAGTCCTGAGCGTGTTCATCCTCTCCAGGTAGAACGCGCTCATTTCCAGCGTTGCGGAGGTCCCCGCGCCCGCTTCAAGGGCTGCCCGGGACATCTGTGCCAGTAACTCCAGGAAGCGCGCCTTGAGACACTGTTGCCCAGGAACTCCCACCTGGATCGCGTTGGACAGAACGGAACACATGGCCTCTCGGGCTGCCTCAGGATCCCCCAGCTTGAGCTTCACGAGGACCTCGTTCTCCTGCCTCAGGGAGTACCGGGATGAGTCCGTCCTATCCGTGTCAGCAGAGCCCTTCTGCCGCATCCTGTGGGCCAAGTTCGCCTGCTGCTCCGTGATGGCCTTCCTCTGCTCTAGAACTGTAAGGCCGGTTCTCATCAGGTTGTCCGCAACAGTGAACAGGAGATCGGCCGCAGCCTGAACCCGAACCGTGGAGATGACCTCCAGGTCTCCAGCTGCCGCCTGGAGGCGCGCGGGATCCACTCCGAACTTGTGGGCGACCTCTTCCACCTCCTCCCAGAAGAAATCCTCGGGATCCCACATGAGTACCTGTCCGCAAATGATGGAACCCATCTGGGCATCCCCGACCATCAGGGGAGCGGCCCAGCTCACGAGGCCAGCAGGGCAGCGGAAGATGTAGGGCTCCCCGAATCTGGCCGCGTACTTGCCCGCCCTTGCGTAGGACTCCCTGCACTTCCTGCTCCCCTCGTCTCCTGCCCTCACCAGCTGGCAGAACGTGACCTGAGACCGGGTTTCATTACGTAATAGAACCTTGCCTTGGAGATCCACGATCTGAGCGTGGATCCCGGTGGCTTCGGTAAATGACGCGAGGATCCTCTGGAGAGTCTTGGCGTCGGCTACCTCTCCCAGCCTTGTTGTGGACATCTCCTCATTCAAGATGTCTGCCTCCCTGCGGAAAGAGCATCCGAACCACCCGGTTTGTACGTTGTTTCTCTCCATGGGTCCCATTTCCTCTTAAACCGCCGGCTTGCTCCGTTCATAGTGGCGAGATTCCGCTACCTTGCCACGCATCTGGGAACCGCACCGGTGTGCCCTCCGGTTCCGATCCCTAGTTATGCAGGGCTTTACCCCTCGGCGGCGTTGCGGGGAGGGATCGCTCGCCCCGAAACGGATTATCGGAAAATTACCATAAAGCCCGAAGAATTACCAAGGAACCCAACTGCCTCAAGGCCAAATTATGAGTTCTATACTCGATCCATTGTGGCGGCCCCCTGGATCCAGGGTCTGGGACCAGGGGCAGCATCACCATGAAGGGAGCGTGCCCAGTTGGCCGAGGATAGAGTCGTCGAATTCATCGCCGGCATCCGCTGGGAGGACCTTCCTCGGGAGGTTCAGGAAAAGGCCCGTATGTGTGTGGTGGATAATCTGGGTGCCCTTCTTGTGGGCACGCTGACGAAGATAGGCGGCATCGCTTCGGAGTATGCCAGGGAGACATGGCCTGGCACGGGGGCTACACTCTTCTCCGGCGGGAAGGCCTCCGCGGTGGGAGCCGCCTTTGCCAACGCCTGCGCCGCCAACGGCCTGGACATAGATGACTGCGCCCTGTATACCTGGGGCCATCCGGGCGCCCAGATCTTTCCCTCCACCCTGGCGGTGGCCGAAGACCTTGGCCTGAGCGGGCGGCATCTCCTTTCAGGTTTGGTTGTGGGCTACGAGGTGGCGTTCCGCACGGCTCGCTGCTGGCATGACTATCGCCCGGTGTACCAGTCCTGCGGGTCATGGGGCTCCGTGGCCTCAGCCGCTGCAGCCGCGCACCTCATAGGCTTCCCTGTGGCCCAGATCCACCATGCCCTGGGGATAGCCGAGTACCATGCCCCAAACCTGCCCATGATGCGGGATGTCCAGCGACCGGCCATGGTGAAGCACGGAATAGGGTGGGGTGCCATGACAGGCGTTATTTCTGCCCACCTGGCCTCTCGAGGTTACACTGGCATTCCGACGTTGCTGGGGTTCGAACAGTACCGTGAGTGGGTGGAGGACATAGGCCGGCAGTACATTCTCCCCCACGGGATAGTCTGGAAAGAGTATTGTTGCTGTGCCTGGGCCCATCCTGCCCTGGAAGCGATCAAGACCATTGCCAGCAGGAATGATATTCCCGTGGATAGCATCGCTCGCATTCACATCCTTGCCTACCACGAGGCTGCCTGCCTGGGAACCCGACTTCCCGCCACCACCGAGGAGGCGCAGTTCAACATGGCTTGGCCCGTGGCTGCGCTCCTCCTGGACGGAGAGGTAGGCCCAAGCCAGATGCTGGAGCATCGGCTGAAGGACCCGAGAATGCGGGCCTTGGCCTCCAAGGTCGAGGTGGAGGAATCCGAGGAACTGAACAGTCTTTACCGGTTATCCGAGGCCAATGACCCGGAGGGCAAGGATGCGGCCGTGGTCTCAATATACATGACGGACGGGGGAAAGATCGAATCCGGACTCGTGAACAATCCCTGTTACCCACAGCCTGGGTGGGACCGGGCAAAGATGGAGGAGAAGTTCCGGTGGCTGGCCCAGCACTTGCTCACGCCGAAGGGCATTGACCAGGTTACGGAGCTTGCATGGCACCTTGATGACGTCGGAGACGTGCGCGAGTTCACCCGGGCCGTGACGGAGGGGTTGCTTTCCCGACGACCCTGCGGCCGGTCGGATTCGGGCCAGGGGGGGTTTTCATAGGGTGTTCGGCTGCCTACTCCAGAGACTGACCGGAGCGGTGACGCCTTTGCATGAACCCGCCAGATGTCTACGCCGGTGGCGCCAGCCATGCAGTCGTTGCGCTGGTGCCTGCCCGCAAGGCTGCCTGGAAATCGGATCTAAGTCGAATCCGCCCCTGCACCGGAAAGACCGGTGTCTGGGGTGCCTTAACTGCGCGGGCGTATGCCCATCGGGGGCCTTCCGTTTCCCCCAGGGAATCATGGAGACTTGGAGGCTCTTCCACTCTGGGAACGGTCCCTTGCGCGTCAACTGCGGGCAGGTCTACCGGCTTGAGCGCGCTCCGGTCCCATGCCTCGGAGCGTTGAGCTATCCAGTGATGGCCTACCTGGCGTCACTAGCCGGAGGCCTCCAGCTGACCTCAGCGGATTGCGCGGGCTGCGGGCGGAGGAGAGAAGGCCTCCTGGAGCGGAATCTTGCCCAGGCCGGCGAGGCCCTGTCGCGGCTTGATACGGGGGTTTCCATACAGGTGCAGGCCCAACCTGCCACGCGACCTGCAGGATCAACAGCAAGGCTGACCACCAGGCGTGCCTTCCTGGCGGGGGGGATCGTCCAAACGGTCGAGGCGGCCCGCGGTGAAGCCCTGGAAATCGGGGCGGGAATAGTCTCAACCTTGAGGGCGGTGAGAGGCGATAACCTGGAGACACAAGCCAGACGATGGTTTCTCGATGCCCTCAGGCAACATCCCGGCGCCCTGCCCCATTACCTCTTGCCCTTCAGGATACTCCGTCCCAGGGAGGCAACCAGGGCCGAGGCCCGCCAGGCCCTGAGCCGTTGTGTTCCTGGGGCCCTCCGGCTGGTGGAGGTTAGGGGGTCTATAGACCTGGTGCACCAGCGAGAGCGGTGCCGCTCCTGCGGTCAAGGGCCCTGTCCGGTTTGGCCGGAGGCCTCTAGGGCTTTTCTCCGGGAAGAGCCGGGAGACCGCGTGACATTGGCCAGTTGGACCTCTCACTGTTCCCAGGGCATGGAAACGCCGGCCGCGGAGCCGAAGGGAAGCAGTCAGGCCTCCAGTCGACCGTGTGCAACCGGCAGAAATAGGCGCCGTGACACGGCCGAGTGAGTCTCTGAAGGGTTGACATATAAAAAACTGGGAGGGTTGTGCAATGAGCTGGAGCGAGCGAGAGCACCCTTTGGTGTTGGAGCTCAAGGAGGCCTACCGCAAGGGAAGGATCAGCCGTCGGGAATTCTTGAGGAAGTCGGCCCTTCTCGGGGCCTCGCTGGTGGCCATGAACAGCTTCCTGGCGGGATGCGCTCGCCAGGCCCAAGAGGCTCCTCCGGAGAACGGAGAACCCGCGCCCGCACCGGGCGGCGTTGTGAGGGGGGGGACGCTCCGGGCCAGCTCCGTGGTCAGCCGAGTGGACCACCCGGCCCGCCTCTCCTGGGTGGCCCCCTCCAATATGCTGCGGAATGTTTTCGAGTACCTAAGCTACACGGATGAAGCCAACATCACCCACCCGTACCTGCTCGAGAGGTGGGAAGCCAGCGAAGACCTGAAGACATGGGGGCTATACTTAAAAAAAGGCATAAGGTGGAACAACGGGCAGGAATTCACTGCCGATGACGTGGTGTTCACCTTGAAGCAATGGCTGGATCCAGAGGTGGGGTCCTCGACCCTGGGCCTCATGTCCTACCTGAGCCCCGGCAACATTGAGAAGGTCAATGACTACGAGGTCAAACTGCATCTGGCCAACGCTCAAATCGGAGTGCCCGAGCACCTTTTCCACTACCCCAATTTCGTCCTCCACAGGAGTTTCGAAGGGGATGTCTTGAAGGCCCCCGTTGGTACTGGGCCCTTCACCATCCAGGAATGGCTGGAAGGAGAACGAGTCGTTCTCAAGAGGCGGGACGGTTACTGGCAGACGGGCGCGGACGGCCAGGCCCTCCCCTATCTGGATGAGGTAATCTTCATCGATCTGGGCGATGAGGTGGCCCCCCACGTCACGGCCTTCCAGGCGGGCCGGATCGACCACATAGACTTCGGCGACCTGGTGGATATTGACGGTTACCGGGCCCTCAAGGATTTCCCGGGTGCCGTGATCCAGCAGGTGACCACCGCTAGCACCAGAGTGTTGAGAATGCGTGTGGACCGGCAGCCCTATGACGACAACCGGGTACGGCTGGCGCTGAAGCTTTGCCAGGACCGGGAGAAGATACTGTCCCTTACCTACTTCGGCGAGGGTGTGGTGGCCAATGATGCCCACGTTGCCCCGTCCCACCCTGAGTACTATGACCTTCCGCCTCTGCCCTTCGACACCGCGCGGGCCAAGGCGCTCCTGGCGGAGGCGGGCTATCCAGACGGCATCGATCTGAAGCTCACGGTAGCCAGTGGCTATCCCGAACAGGTGGCTTACGCTGAGGTGCTTCAGCAAGACGCCGCCGCGGCCGGGTTCCGCATCCAGATCGAGCCCGTCCCCACTTCTGTCTACTGGGACCAGTGGACAGAGGTGGACCTGGGCATAACCTGGTGGGGCCACCGCCCGCTGGGAACCATGTGCCTCCGGCTGGCTTACACCGCTGAGGCCGACGGCACACCTGTGCCCTGGAACGAGACTCGCTGGGTGGACCAGGAGTTCCAGACGCTGCTTGACGAAGCAGAGATGACCCTGGACGTGGACGAAAGGCGCAGGATCATACACAAGCTCCAGGAAATACAGCGGGACCGAGGGTCCATCGGGATCGCGTACTGGTCCGATGCCTTCGCCATATTTCGCAAGGGCGTGGAGAACCTTCAGGCTCATCCCAGCCAGTACTGCCAGTACCACGACGTCTGGCTCCAAAAGGCCTAGCCGGAGCGGCACTATAACGGGGGGGGAGGGCGTTCTCGCGGCCTCCCCCTGATAAGGGGCTTCCAGAATGGTCAAGTTTCTCCTGAGGCGAGTTGTCAGCATGTTTGTCACAATGCTGGTGGTGTCCGTTGTGATCTTCCTCATGGCTGAGGTGGCGCCCGGGAATGTGGCCCGGAACATACTGGGCGCCTTCGCTACCCCGGAACAGGAAGCCTCCTTTCACGCCCAGCTGGGCCTAAATCAGCCCTTGTACAGCCGGTACCTGGCCTCCATCATAGGGAACGACTGGCAGGCTGCCCGGAAGATCGGGCTGCCCTTGAGGCTTGTGCGGTCGGATGCGGGGTTCCGGGAATGGTGGGCCGTGGAAACCGACGGCTCGCTCGTCAGGTGGCGACTGGAAGGCCAGGACCTCGTCAGGCAGACCCTGTTACCGGATGGCAATACCCGGGAGGAGCCGGACAACGACAGGTGGCAACCGGACGGCAACACAGGAGTCGAAAGCTTCTGGGGCGTGGACGGGCATAATCGTGCCGTCCACTGGATCCGGGGGGATGACGTCACGGTCTGGGTCCGCGCCAAGACCGCAGGCTTCTGGGTATCCCAGTCCGGCGGAGGCGTTGAGTACATCCCGCTACAGAAAGGCATTCTCCGAGGAGACCCTGGCGTGTCGATCCAGACAGGACGCCCCATAGCGGATGCCCTGCCTCGCCGCTTCCTAAACTCGCTGGTCCTGGCGGCCATAGCCTTCGTCATCGTGATGCCCATCGGCCTGGTCCTGGGGATCATAGCCGGTGTCAACCGAAGCCGTTGGATTGACCGGGTCCTTTCCATCGGTGGCCTGATGACCACGGTGAGTCCCGAATTCGCCACAGGCCTCCTGCTGATCCTGGTGTTTTCGTCCTGGCTCGGGCTCCTGCCGGGGGCCACGGTCTTCGACAGGCCGGACGCCATATTCGCCGACCCCAAGATGCTGATCCTGCCTGTACTGACCTTGGCCTTGATCGATCTCGGGTACGTTCTCAGGATTACCCGAGCCAGCATGATTGAGGTTATGGGCACGGGCTATGTCAGGACGGCCATCTTGAAGGGATTGCCCCAGAAGACCGTCATAATGAAGCACGCCCTCAGAAACGCTCTCATGGCGCCTATCACCGTAATAATGTACCATGTCAACTGGCTCATCGGGGGCATCGTGGTTGTAGAGGCCATTTTTGGTTTTCCTGGTATCGGGATGTATATCTACCAGGCATCCCTCTACAAGGATGTGTTTGCCATGCAAGCCGCCACGATGATCATGGTCGCCCTGGCTGTGGGCACACAGCTGGCGGCCGATCTGATCTACACACTGCTTAACCCAAGGATCCGTTACTCATGACCATGTGTAAACCTTCCATAGGTGGTGGAGGGCTGTGGTGAAAGCAGGTATGATCGCTAGGGGCCGTGACAAGGGTGCAGTCGCCCGATTCCGGGCGGCCGTGAGGGTCGTCTTCTCCTCTTGGACGGCCACAGTTGGCTTCTGCCTGATTGCCTTCTGGGTCCTCGGGGCGGTGTTCGCCCCAGTGCTGGCTCCCTATGATCCACTGGAACAAGACATACATGCCATCAACACAGGGCCCAGCGCCGCTCACCCCCTGGGCACGGACGACCTGGGTCGCGACCTCCTGTCCCGGCTCCTGTACGGGGCACGCCCCGTACTGCTCCTGGCGCCCCTGTCTGTCTTGCTGTCCCTTATGGCAGGCGCGGCAATGGGCCTGGCATCTGGGTACTACGGAGGATGGACAGATGAAGTCGTGATGCGGGTGGTCGATGCCATGATGGCCTTCCCGCCCATCCTGATCTACCTGGTCATCATAGCCGCGGTGGGGCCTTCCGCCACCAACGTTGTCTTGGCCATCGTCCTGGCCGGGGCGCCAGGCATTGCCAAGCTGGTGCGCAGCCTGACTCTGGATGTGAGGACCCGCGAGTATGTGGCGGCGGCCAAGCTCAGGGGAGAGAGCCCCCTTTATATCATGGTGGCCGAGATCCTGCTGAATACCATGGGCCCGGTGCTGGTGGATGCAATGCTGAGGGTAGGGTACGCCGTCATCGCCATCGGCACGCTTGGGTTCTTGGGCCTGGGTTTGCCGCCCCCTTACCCAGACTGGGGGAGCATGGTGGCCCGGGCTCGCAGGCAGATCTGGCTGAACCCCTGGGCCGTGCTGTGGCCCACCCTTTCCATCTCCACGTTTGTGGTGGGCCTGAATCTGCTGGTCGACGGTATCCGTGAGAAAGCGTAGGAGGACTGACGGATGAACGGGTCTCCCGGCGTTCCGGTCTTAAAAGTCAAGGACCTGGCCGTTTCCTACACAACGCGAAGGGGTGAGGTCAACGCCGTCCGCAATGTGAGTCTGTCTGTCCACCTGGGAGAGGTTTTCGGCGTCGTTGGCGAGTCAGGGTGCGGCAAGACCTCCGTGGCCTTCAGCATCGTGAACTTCCTGGGACGAAACGGCCGGATAGCCGGGGGCGAGATTTGGTTTGAGGGGAACGACCTCACGCGGCTTCCTCCTAAGGAGCTACGCCGTCTCAGGGGTAACAAGATGGCCATGGTGTACCAGGATCCCACCCAGGCGCTGAACCCCTCTCTGACCATCGGCGAGCAGCTCCAGGAGGTCCTGGAGGTTCACGGGCGAATGAAACGGCGTGAGGCTGCTCGGCGATGCGTCGAGATGGTGAAACGTGTCTACCTGCCCGACCCTGATGCGCTGATGCGGCGGTACCCTCACCAGCTCTCCGGCGGCCAGCAGCAGCGCGTGGTCATTGCCATGGCGCTCCTCGGCAATCCTAGGCTTCTTCTCATGGACGAACCCACCACCGCCCTGGACGTTACGGTGGAGGCCACCGTGCTTGACCTGGTGGATGAACTCCGAAGGGAAATGGACGCCGCGATAGTGTACATCACCCACGATCTAGGGGTGGTGGCAAGGCTTTGTGATTCTGTGGGGGTCATGTACGCTGGTGAGATGGTGGAAATCTCCCCAGTTCAGGACATTTTCCTGAAACCCCTGCACCCCTACACGAACGGCCTCATCCGTTGCCTGCCAAGACTGGGGCGAACCAAGGAGACCAGCCAGCTGCACCCCATAGCGGGCTATGTACCTTCGCCGGAGCAGATCCCGCCCGGCTGCATATTCGCGCCGCGATGCAACTACGCTGCCATGGTGTGCATGGATAGCCGGCCGGTTCTACGCGAGCTGGCCCCCGGGAGGTTCGTCAGCTGTCACCTGGCGGATGATCTGGACCATGGGGGTGCGCGGGCCACACCCGGTGTCTCCTATTCTCCTGCCTCTCCTGCCGCCAGGGAACACGAGGCCGTCCTGGAGGTGCAGGATCTCAAGACCTACTACCGCCAGGAGAGACGCTCGGCCCTGAGCATGATGGGATTCGCGCCGCATCGCCATGTCAAGGCGGTGGATGGCGTGAGTTTCCAGGTATCCTCTGGCCGCACTCTGGGCATCGTGGGTGAATCCGGGTGTGGCAAGAGCACCCTCGCCCGGACCATCGCCGGGCTTGAGCCAGCCTCTGCCGGGCAGATGAGACTCCTGGGTGTGGACATCAGCGCCCCTTTGGCCAAGAGGGATCTTCGCGTCATCAGAAGGCTCCAGATGGTGTTCCAGAACCCGGATTCCACCCTCAACCCTTCATTCACCGTCGGTTACCAGATAGGCCGTTCCCTGCGCCGCTTCAAGCTCGTCCCGGCTTCCCAGGTGCGAGGCGAGGTCTCCAGGCTCCTGGAGGCCGTGCGGCTGGACGAGGGCTACTTCGATCGTTACCCCCACCAGCTGAGTGGGGGAGAGGCGCAGCGGGTGGCGGTGGCCAGGGCCATTGCCGCGAACCCGGAGGTGGTTATATGTGATGAACCCTTGTCAGCACTGGATGTTTCGGTGCAGGCGGCCATCCTCAACCTCCTGGTGGATCTCCAGCGTGAACACGGCATCACCATCGTGTTCATCGCACATGACCTGAGCGTGGTCCGGTTCATTTCCGACCATGTGGCCGTCATGTACCTGGGCCGTATTTGCGAGGTGGGACCGGCGGATGCCATTTACTCCCCGCCATACCACCCCTATACCGAGGCCCTCCTATCAGCGGTTCCGATACCGGATCCCAGTGTAGAGCAACGGCGCATCCGCCTGAGCGGTACCGTGCCCAGCGCTGTGGAGCCGCCCTCCGGCTGCCATTTTCACACCCGGTGCCCCAGGTATCTCGGGGACATCTGCCGGACCAGCGAGCCGCCGGAGCAAGTATCCGAATTGGGCCACCGTATTCTCTGCCACATACCATTGGAAAGGCTCAAGGACGTGGAGTCAGTCACCCGGTAGGCCGGGCAGTACCCGGAGGGCCGTGGCGTGTTACCGTAGCCGGTGCGGTCCAGGGACGAACTGAGACCCCTTCACCCACAGGGGTGTCGATGGGAGTCGAAACGGAAACAGGGACGAAATCCCCTGTCACGGCAGGGGCCCAACAAAGGGTGTGCTCTCCCGCGTGGATGGGCGGAGCGTGCACAGGGAGGTAAAGCCAATGACCAATCTTCTCATGAACGACAAAACCTTCAAGTCGCCTCACTTCAGCTACATGTCCGAGGCCCAGTGCCAGAAGATCCACTGGGCTTCCCTGGAGATCCTGGAGCGCGTCGGTGTGCTCCTTTACTCTCGGGAAGCCATCGAGCTATTGGCTTCCGCCGGAGTGGACGTGGACGGGAACCTCGTGAGGATCCGGTCCGGCCTGGTGGAGAAGGCACTGGTGACCGTGCCGAAACGCGTGGCTCTCTTCAACCGTGACGGGGAACTGGCAATGCCCGTGGAGGGACACCAGGTGTTCTTTGGCCCTGGATCTGACTGCCTGCACATCCTGGACCATCACACGAGCCAGCGCCGGAAACCTAAGATCCAGGATGTCGTGGAGGGGGTCACCCTCTGTGACGGGCTACCCGAAATAGACTTCGTCATGTCCATGGTACTGCCGGCGGACGTCGACATGACCCTGGCAGACCGTTACCAGATGGAGGTCCTGCTATCATATACAAAGAAGCCCATCCTCTTCGTGACATATGAGTACGAGGGCTGCGTCGATGTCGTGGAAATGGCCCAGATCGTAGCTGGTGGAGAGGACAGTCTTCGCCGCAGGCCCAACGTGGTGGGCTACGTGAATGTCACCACGGGCCTTCGCCACAACGAGGAAGCCCTTCAAAAACTGCTGTTCCTGGCGGACAAGGGCCTACCTGCCATCTACGCGCCCGACGTCTGCAGCGGCGTTACCGGGCCCGTAACCGTCCCCGGGTCTGTCGCCCTGACACTTGCCGGTGTCCTGGCCGGGATAGTTATCTCCCAGCTCAAACGGGAAGGGGCACCCATCATAATCCCCGGCTGGGGTGGAGCCCCCATGGACCTCCGCACAACGGTGGCCCCTTACTGCCAGCCTGATGCCCGGAGCATGATGGTGGCCATGGGTCACTACTACCAACTCCCTGTATTCTCCATCGGCGGGGCGTCCGAAGCCAAGACCGCCGATCAGCAGGCGGCGGCGGAAGCGGCCCTCACGCTGATGGCGGAGTCCATGTCTGGCGGCGGCATCGTCCACGACGTGGGCTACCTGGAGTCCGGCCTCACCTACTCCTTCCAGATGCTTGCCATATGTACGGAGATCATCCGCTGGATAAAAACCTATGCGAAAGAACTTGAGGTGAACGACGAGACCCTGGCAATGGACCTGATCAATGAAATAGCCCACAAAGAGCAGTACATCCACCTGGATCACACCTTCAGGAACTTCCGCCAGCACTACTACCCAGATCTCTTCGAACGCGGGATCTATGACAACTGGGTGGCGCAAGGCAGCAAGACCCTGGGTCAAAGAGCCGCCGAACGTGTTGATGAAGTACTGGGCAAGCACCGGCCGGATATCCTGGACGAGAGGCTCCGGGCGGAACTCAATTTGATCGTTAACAGGGCCGTGGCCAAAGCGAGGAAGTAACGGACGCCGTTCACCAGTGCGCCTCCAGGAGCCTGCTGGGGGCGCTCGTCTCTTCCCCTGCCCATTGCAGTCTGGTTGTGCCTCAATCACCGAGAATCCTACCAAATCACCAGTGAATTCTCCCAAGGCCATTCCCCACGGGCATAGAGCCCCCCGGCTTGAAGGACGTTGGCGGGAGGTATACGTCCAGGGGGGAGGTGAGAGGGCACAGGAAATGGCTTTTGTAGCACTGAAGGGGAATGACTTGACAATGCTGCGGGCGATGGAACAGACGTCACGCTGCCTTCTCAGCCTTTGTCCAAGGGCACCTGGTGGTAAAGACTCACTGGTGGGAGCGCATAATCCTGGCAGGGGTGGCACTAGCCCTGGTCAAGCCAGACATATGGACTGATATCATTGGCCTAGGGATCTTTGCCCTGATCTGCTTTGGGCAGTAACGCAGGGCAAAGAGCCAGCTGGCGCTGGCCAGTTCATGAGAGTGAGGCGGTGGTGCCTTGGGCTCCTGGCGGGGGCCACCGTCCTTTATCTCGCCCTTTCCCCAAGGATCATGGTCCTTGAGATAGACTGCGAGGGAAACCTGGCGGCCCGGGCCAGGGCGAGTGCGGGCGGCACCTTCCAGGTTTCCTTCCTCCACTCCGTCGAGGGCATCGAAGTTGCCGGGACCTTCCGGATAGAGACGGATGGATCCATCCGCCCCCTTGAGACCTCCTACCCTTCCTTTGGGGCTGGCCTGGAGGCCATATCACCCTGGGAGAACCACTCCATCACCGAGGGCACCATGATCCTCCGGGTGGAGGCCGAGGCCATGGAGGAGATCCTCTTCAGGAGCCAGCACTTCACCAAGCACCGGTTCACCATGGGCAGCATGTCCGTACCGCTAGGACCCCAGGAGGGAACCCTGGCACTGGTCAGCGTGCGTACCAGGAGGATCCCCTGGCACGAATTCCTCCTGGACAGGCCAAGGCAGGGCTAACCGCCAAGATCAGGGCATAGGAGTGATCAGGGGCCCTCCCAGCCCCAAGACGATGCCGGGAGGGAGTGACCGCATGCGTACCCTGGTTCTTGTGCTTGTGGCCCTGCTTTCCTCTGGCTGCCTGGGAGGGCCCACCCCCGGGGTGACACTGGCCTCCTGCGGCATGGAGGGATACGAGGGTTTCGAGAGGCAGGTGCTGGACATACTGGCGCAGTCCGGGATCCCCTCGGAGGTGTATCTCGCAGGGGAACCGCGCCAGGCGGCGGGAATGGTGGCCAGAGGCCAGGCTCAACTGGCGCTGCTCCCGGCGGACGTGACCTGGGACCTCTACAGGAGCGAGCCCTCCTTCCGGAGGCTGAGAGGCATCGCCATTGCGGGCTTCCTTGACCTTCACATCCTGCAGGCCACAGCGGGGCCTCTTGAGTCGCTGCGGGCCCTGGACGGGCTCCGGGTGGGCCTGGAGGCCGGAGACGGGCGGCGCTACCTGGCTGGGGTGCTTAACGCCTCGGGCATCAGGTTGGATAGTTTCCAGTGCCTGGACAAGACGCCCTCCCAGTCCATTAAAGGCCTGCAGGAGGGCACTCTGGATGCCGCCATGTTCTTCCTGCCCCAAGGCGCGCCGGGCGTAGGGCTCCTCCTGGAGGATGAGGGTTTCGCTTGGGTCGAGCTGGAGCACACTGCCATCCAGAGGCTCAAAGAAGCAAACCCGTTCCTGGCAAAGGCAAGTGTACCTGCGGAAACTTATCGTCTTCCAACGGATGGCAGGACACTGCGGCTGCCCCTGATCATAGTGGGCCATAGGGATCTTAACGGGGAAGTGGTGTCCTTGCTGGCCGAGGCCTTCCTGGAGGAGACCGGAGCCCTCCTCCCCATCCCCCTGCACGACACCGCCGGGAGGGCTGCCCGCCAGGAGGGGCTAATCCAGTAGTGGCCAAGGCACCACGAAGCCCTCCTTTACCGCGAGGAGGGGGTCCACGAACACGGGCCCCACTGAAACCGTCCAGTGCAGGTGGGAGCCGGTGGAGAAGCCAGTTGACCCAGCCCTTCCGATCACCCTGCCCTTCTTGACCACATCTCCCCTTTCCACCAGGATCTCGTCCAGGTGGGAGTAGGCGGAGAATACGTTCAAGCCGTGGTCGATGATGATGGTATTCCCCGAGACGTTGAGTTCCCTGGCCATCACAGTCACCCCCGAGTTGGCGGCGATCACAGGGGTGCCTCTGGGCGCGGCTATGTCGATCCCCGAGTGGTGGCCTGAGGGCACACCGTTGACGAACCTCACCAGGCCAAAACCGGATGTGATGGGGCCCTCGACGGGCATGAGGAAGTTGCCCTCCCACAGAGGCCTCTCGTCACTGGCGGCCCGGGCCCCGGCTGTGTGATGGTGGTCCTCCTCAAAGAGGCCCGGGTCCCTGAGGGAGGCGAGGCTTGAGGAAACCGCCAGGTGTTCCGTGGGGAAGTTACGCTGGCGCACACTCACACACAGGCTACTTGTGCCGGAGCCGGAGACCACCCTCACCTTGTAGTCGCCGGGCTCGGTGCTGGAGCCCGCGGGAACCAGGGCTATGCCCCTTGAGCCGTGCAAGAACACCTTGGGTTCCGGGGCATCCGGAAGATCCAGGATCACCCGTACAGGCGCCTCTGCGTTAAAGATGAGGACAACGGTGTACCCCCCTGGCTCCAGGTCTCCGGGCTCAAGGCTAGCGCTCATGGGTCTAGATACCTGTTCCCCAGGGGGCGGTTCCCAGGGCTGCTCAACAGCGGGATGCCGCTGGCACCCGGCAAGGGACAGTAGAAGTAACAGGATGACAAACCTCACTGGCAGACCTCCACAGCGTTTCTAGTTCTTCCCGGTACTGCCGGAAACCTCCACGGGAATTGACCCCCGGGGCATGGGAATAGTTGATAAGGGGCAGCCCAATACTAGCATCATCATGCGTGCAGATGACTTCCTCAGGAGGAAGCCTGTAGACCGTATCTTCCAGGAAGAGAAAGCCAGCGGGGACCGGGGCCTGAGACGTCGCCTGGGTGCCCTCGACCTCACCACCATGGGCATCGGTGCCATAATAGGTACTGGCATCTTCGTGCTTACAGGCGTGACCGCAGCGCGTTTCGCAGGACCCGCCGCTGTTATTTCCTTCTTGCTTGCCGGCATCGCCGCGGCGCTGGCCGCCCTGGTCTACGCCGAGCTGGCTGCAATGGTACCAGTGGCCGGGAGCGCCTATGTCTACTCCTACGCCTCTCTGGGTGAGTTTGCCGCCTGGATAGTCGGGTGGGACCTCATACTGGAGTACACGGTGGCAGCCGCGGCGGTGGCCATCGGGTGGTCAGGCTATCTCGTCAACTTGCTGGAATCCGCCGGGGTGACCCTGCCAGCGGCACTCACCGCCCCGCCAGCCATGGGGGGAGTTGTTAACCTCCCTGCCCTGGTAGTGGTAGGGCTGGTTGCGGGTGTCCTGATCCTGGGCACCCGGGAGTCCGCCATCGCCAACAATGTGATCGTGCTGGTGAAACTCGGGGCTATCCTGCTGTTCCTCTTCGTGGGGGCCCTCCGGCTCGACCCAGGCTTGTGGGTCCCATTTGCCCCCTTCGGCATCCAGGGCGTCGTCACCGGGGCCGCCATCGTGTTCTTTGCCTACATTGGCTTTGATGCCATCTCCACCGCCGCAGAGGAGGTGAAGAACCCCGGGCGAGACCTCCCCCTGGGGATACTGGGTTCACTGGCAGTCTCCAGTATTCTATACGTCATGGTCGCATTGACCCTTACTGGTCTTGTGAGTTACCGGTTCCTGAACGTCGCATCACCCCTGAGCTTTGCCCTCCTGCAGGTGGGGGCTCCCTGGGCCTCCGCCGCCATCTCCGTGGGGGCCCTGGTAGGGTTGAGCAGTGTCATACTTGTAAACATCTTTGGACAGAGCCGGGTGTTCTTCGCCATGTCCCGGGACGGTCTTCTTCCACCTTGTTTCGTGAGGCTTCACCCCAGGTACGGCACTCCCCACATCATCATCCTGCTCACGGCGTCCCTGGTAGCCCTCATCGGAGGGCTTCTTCCCATAGGCCTGGTGGCGGAGCTGGCCAACATCGGCACCCTGGGGGCCTTCGTCCTGGTGAGTGTGGGTGTCATAGTGCTCCGCTACACACACCCCGAGCTCCCCCGGCCCTTCAGGGTGCCCCTATTCCCCGCGGTTCCCATTCTCTCCGGGGCCACCTCCATCTACCTGATGCTCAACCTCCCCGCCCACACCTGGGTACGCTTCCTTGTCTGGCTCACGGTAGGGCTCATCGTGTACGTGGTCTACGGGTACCGCCGGAGCCGCCTGGCCCTAGAAGGGCGGCAGGGGGTACCCGGCCGGGAGGACCCGGCCCTCGCCTCCTGTCTCGCGCCTCCTCAGGAAGGGGAGAATGCAAAAACCCGGGAGCCCAGCCACCCGGAGGGTGAACAGTGAACCCGGGCCTCTATTCGCTTTGTTCAGGCAGGGAGGTTCCCGTGCTTCTTGGGGGGTCTCATCTCCCTCTTTCCCTCCAGGCCCCTGAGGGCGCTGATAAGGTGCCACCTGGTATGCTTTGGGTCTATCACGTCATCCACCAGCCCCCGGGCGGCAGCCCTGTATGGTGATGCTTCCTCCCGGGCGTAGCGCTGTACACCCTCCTGTCTTGACGCGATGGGATCAGGCGCTGAGACAATGTCTTCGTGCAAAAGGATGGACGAGGCGCCCTCCGGGGAAATCAGGGAGACCTCCGCCGTGGGCCACGCCAGCACCACGTCCGCTCCCATGCTCTTCCCGGCCAGGGCCAGGGGTGCTGTGCCATGAGCCTTCCTGAGGAGCACGCCAACCTTGGGCACCGTCGCCTCTGCGTATGCGTAGAACATCTTGGCGGCATGCCGTGCGAGGCCGCCCCTCTCTTCCTCCAGGGACGGGAGAAAGCCCGGGGTATCCACAAAGGTTACCAGGGGTATGCCGAAGGCGTCCGCGAACCGCATGAAGCGGGCGGCCTTGTCACAGGCATCCCTGTCCAGGAACCCGGAACCCGCCAGAGGCTGGCTTGAGACCACTGCAACCACGTGACCGTCAAGGCGACCGAATCCTGTGATGACGCTACGCCCATACCTCTGGTGAACCTGGAAGAGGCTCCCCCGGTCCAGCACCGCGTCAAGGACCGGGATAACATCGTAGTCCTCATCCCGGTCCTCGGGCACGCTATCCCTGAGGCTCTCCTCAGCCCTGGCCGGGTCATCCCCCAGGTCTCTCCAGGGAGGCGGGCTCGCGTTGTTGGAGGGAAGGTAGCCCAGGAGGGTTTTTACCTTGGCCAGGGCATCCTTCTCCGAGTCACAGAAGAAGTGGGCGACACCGCTCTTTTCATTATGGGTTGCGGCGCCGCCCAGCGCCTCCGAGTCGATCTCCTCCCCCGTGGTCACCTTGATGACCTGGGGTCCGGTTATGAACATGTGGCTAGTCCTATCCACCATAAACACGAAGTCAGTCAGGGCAGGGGAGTAGACGGCGCCACCCGCGCATGGCCCCATGATCACCGATATCTGGGGTATCACCCCTGAGGCTCTGGTATTCCTCATGAAGGTCTGGCCCACACCGTCCAGGGCGGGTACACCCTCCTGTATGCGGGCGCCGCCCGAGTCGTTCAGAGCCACCATGGGCACCCCGCACTTCAGTGCGTAGTCCATGGCCCGGCAGGCCTTAAGGGCATGCATCTCCCCGATGCTTCCCCCTATCACGGTGAAGTCCTGGGCGTAAATGTAGGCCATTCGCCCGTCCACGAGGCCATGTCCGGTAATAACGCCCTCGCCCGGGATGGCCGTGCCCTCCTGGACCAGCCCTCCTTGCCTTTGCTCCATGAACTTACCGGTTTCCACGAAGGTACCGGGATCAAAGAGCATCTGCACCCTCTCCCAGGCCGTGAACTTCCCCGCCTGGTGATGCTTCTGTATCCGCTTGAGCCCCCCACCCTCCCTGAGAGCCTGCTGGGCTTGTTCCCGTTCCTCCAGGTGCTTCCTCATTCTCGGGGTCATTCTCTTCCCTCCCGTGAAACCATGGCACTGGTACCGAGGGAAGTTCGCCAGGTTTGCTGGGGATTCCTTCAAGCCGGGGCATTGACGATAACGCTAGGGTGGTTAGAATTAAGGTGAGTCGGAGGGATGAGCATGGTAGTCATCGGCCTCACCGGCGGTATCGCCTCTGGGAAATCCTTTGTCTCCAGGGTGCTCCGGGAACTTGGAGCCGCCATTATCGATGCCGACGAGGTAGCCCGAGAGGTAGTGTGCCCCGGTACTCTGGCCTACGAAGAGATCGTCCACAGATTTGGCCGGGAGATGCTGCTGCCAAGTGGAAACCTGGACCGGGAAAGACTGGGGCGCCTCGTCTTCGCAGACCCTCCGGCCCTGGAGGACCTGAACAGGATCACCCACCCCCGCATCCTCCAGCTAATACGGAACAGGATCGAAGAGTCAAGGCAAAGGGGTACAGCGGTCCTGGTGGTAGAAGCGCCACTCCTGCTGGAGTGCGGCATGGCGTCCATGGTAGACGAGGTCTGGCTGGTGACGGCCCCTGCCCGGGAGCGCACCCGGCGCATACTGGCAAGGGACCGCCTGAGGCTAAAAGAGGCCCAGAGTCGGTTGGGTTCACAGATTGATGTCAAAGACGCAATGGCTCAAGCCCACTTCGTGATAGATAATTCTGGCACCCTTGACGAGTTAAGGTCCAGGGTGAGGGATCTCTGGGAGGGGCTCAAGAACCGGAGGGGGACCATTGGGAAGGATCGCTAAAAGAAGCCTGTGGACTGTGGTGGCCCTGCTGGCTGCAGGCCTTCTCCTGCGGGGTGCCGTGGCAAGGCTCTTTCCCCTGCCCTACAGGGACATTATAAAGGAGTATGCGTACCAGGAGCGCCTGGACCCTCACCTGGTAGCCGCCGTGATACAGGTGGAGAGCAGTTTCGATCCCCTCGCGCTCTCGCCCAAGGGTGCCCGGGGGCTCATGCAGCTGATGCCTGACACCGCCCGGTGGTGCGCCTCCCAGATGGGCTTGGAGACTGTTGAGATTGAGGATCTTTACGGCCCCAGGGTGAACATCCAGATAGGGACTTGGTACCTTGCCCACCTGCACGATGAGTTCCACGGGAATGAGGTCGTGGCGCTAGCCGCATACAACAGCGGGCGCGGAAAGGTGCAAGCATGGCTCGAAGGAACCTGGAACGGGACCCTGGAGGATATCGGATCAATACCGTACGCTGAGACTCGACACTTCATTCGCAGGGTGCGGTTTGCCCGCGCGGCCTACGGGTTACTATATGGGGGGAGGGTCGATGTCGCCCTGGTTGAGATTGGCGAATACCTAAGGATATCGGTGGACTAGGAATGGCGAAAACGCGTGAAACAGGGGCCGGAAGAACAATCGCAGGGTTGATGCTGCTCCTATCGGTGGCGCTGCTAACTGGCCTGGCGGTCTGGGCGCTGTTGACATTCCTTCGGATGTATTGAACTAATGCGCTGTTTACCCGGCAAATCTGACGCTTTTCCCGCTTGGCCAGTTGACCTTGCACGCCTCGTGTTCGTGTGTTAATATGATGGTGCATTGTGTGCCGAAGTGGTGGAACTGGCAGACACGCGGTGTTCAGGGCGCCGTAGGCGAACGCCTGTGTGGGTTCAAATCCCACCTTCGGCACCATTCATGTTAATAATGTCGGGATGGCGGAATTGGCAGACGCGTACGTTTGAGGGGCGTATGGCAACAGCCGTGCGGGTTCAAGTCCCGCTCCCGACACCACCTGAAATGTAACGTGGGGCGTTGTCCCCACGTTCTATTGTTTCTTGAAGGTAGTTAGTGGCCCCTGAAAAAGTCAGGCAAGAGGCTACAGGAGACCGGCAGATCAGGCTGAGGCAAGCAGAGGATGCCGCGTCCTGAGGGCGAATCTGTGAAGTGATAGCAACGCAGATTAGCCAAGGAGGGAATCCCCTGTGAAAGAAGAGGTTCTGCAAGTACGCCCCCGGTGCTAGTGCAGCGCTGGTAGGCAAATGCGAGGCCACCTTCTTGCGATAAGAACGACAGCCATATTCATCGATCATGGGGGTCTTTTTCTAATTGCCCACTGTTACTAATTGGTGTACCCTTAATATAGTGGTGAGGGAGGTTGAGATAAACCTAGCCGCACAAAGTCCCAAGCATGTGGGTGGGGCGAGCCAGTATCTCATCTCGTCTTTAGAATGGACGAAAGGTATATCTCTCTCAGAGGAGGTCATAATCATGCTTAATCCGGTTGGAATTGTTATGAGTGCCGCCAAGAAATACACTGTCGTCGACTACGGTTTCTTCAAATTCCTGATGATCACCTTCGGTATCCTGCTTGGCACCTATTTTGCTGAGTGCTTCTCCAGGTTTATCTGGCTGATCTGGATTGTCTTTGTCGTGTCGGCAATCTGGATGGTCTACAAACTGTTGAAGTATACGCGATGATACCAGGTCCTCAGGAAAGCGAACTGGGATGGAAGTGGTTCTGGGGAGACTAGCTCGTGGAGTCCTCCCAGCCAGGAGGTGCGACATGTCGCTTGGCAAAGGACTACTAATCTTCGGCCTTACACCGCTGGCAGTCCTCCTAGCAGTCTTCTACGGCCTGTCACCGGGCTCAACCCCGCCCGTCAGGGACGGAGGGGAACATCCTTCCTGAAGCCGTTGCCTCCCTGTAGAGGATCCGGCTGGGTGGCATGGACCAGTGGGTCTTGATGCGGGGGGAGGACACATCAAACCCGGTCTTGCTGTGGCTACACGGTGGGCCCGGGGCTGCCCATCAGTAACGCCCACGAGCTCACCCTGTACCTCAAAGAGCGTTTCAACTCTGGCAAGATCTACCTGGTGGGCCATTCCTGGGGCTCCCACCTGGGCCTCCACCTAGCAAAGAAGTCTCCCCAGGACTACCACGCCTACATTGCCATTAGCGGGGATTAGGCCCCGGAGCCAGGCTCACGCCGGGGGCAGAGGCTGGACTCGCGGGTATCTGGTAGGCACCTGGCTTGAAACCTACAGGAAGGGGGACCCCGTTCTTGACGCACTCGCTGATGTAGATCTCCTGCAGGTACTGGCTGCTCCAAGTCACCTCCAGTCCCCAGGCATCCCCCGTGTGCTAGTGGGTGTTCAGGACGACGATGCCCTCCCTGGCGTAGGGTTCTACGCAGGCCCTGATATCGGCAAAGTCCATGCCACTGTCTCGCAGTCCGGCGCTCCCCGTCAATGAGGAAGGCCCTCACGTGCCCGGGTTCTTCTATAGCGAAGATATCTTGCTCTAGCTGGCTGACCCGAAACCACCCCCTCTTTGCCCCGGAGGGCGATAGCCTTGCAGGCCGCTTGGCACCATTGGACGCCTCCTTCCCCTCTCCAGGGGTTTTTGGGGGATGGCCAGCCGTTTTCCTTGCCAGGCCCTGGCTTGCATTAATCCTATTGCCCGGCAGGAGACTGTGAAGTACGGGTGAAATAATTCGAGGAGATCAAGCTCTCTATGGGGGGATCGGGTTGCTTACCGTAGATCGCTTTGAAGGAGAGTGGGCAGTGGTGGAGTACCAGGGGACGACCTTCAACCTCCCCAAGACACTGCTGCCTTCTGGAGCCAAGGAGGGTGACGTTCTCCACATCAGCATCGCCGTTGACATCGACACTACAAATAAGCGCAAAAGCAGGATTAAAAGCCTGGAGGACGATCTGTTCCGCTAGATGGAGGGGTAGCCCGTGAAGATTAGAGCCAGATTACTGGCACTCATGGTCCTGGTGCTGGTTGCCCTGTCACTGGTGATCCCCGGCTGCGGCTGGGGTCAAGACGGGGAGGGCGGAGTCCAGGAAGAGCTACCCCCAGCCCCGGAAGCCGGGTCGGCTCCAGGCGAGCCTAGCCTTGGGGAAGGCGAACTCTCGGCTCACTTCATCGATGTGGGACAAGGAGACTCCATCCTCCTCAGGCTGCCTAACGGGGAGAGCGTGCTTATTGATGCGGGTGATAATGGCGCCTCCTCTACTGTCATCGCCTACCTCAAGGTCCAGGGCATTGCCCACATCCACCACCTCATAGCCACTCACCCCCATGCCGACCACATAGGGGGCATGGCAGCGGTAATCCGGGAATTCAGCGTGGGGGAGGTCTACATGCCCAGGACATCCCACACCACCATCACCTATGAGAGGCTTCTACTGGCCATCCAAGAGAAAGGCCTCCGGATAACGGAGGCCCGGGCTGGTGTTACCATGCTTGACGAGCCTGGTCTCAGGGCCTCCTTCCTGGCGCCTTTCCCCCGGGAAGGGCTCTCCTTGAATGATTCCTCCGCGGTGCTCAAGGTGGAGTACGGGAGTGTCTCTCTTCTATTTACAGGGGATGCCGAGGCGGAGTCAGAGGGCCACATGCTCCTGTCTTCATCCATGTCTCCCAGGGCAGACATCCTAAAGGCCGGGCATCATGGGAGCCAGTCGTCCAGCTCGGAGGTCTTCCTTGAGGCTGTCTCACCATCAATTGCGATTATATCCGCGGGGGAGGGCAACAGTTACGGGCACCCCCACCAGGAGGTACTGGAGAGACTCCAGGGTATGGAGGTGGAGATCCTCCGGACTGACCTGCACGGCACCATCGTGATAACCACAGGCGGGGAGTCCTTCAGCGTGAAGACCGAGCGGGAGTCTCCTGGGTAGTCCCGGCGGTCTCGCGGTGCTTTGCCTCGGGAAGGAGGCGGAGCGTGCCCACTCCCAGCAGGGCCATGGCACCCCCCAATCCCTGGCTCAAGGTGAGTGCCTCATTGAAGAACACCCAGCCCCACACCGCGCCCAGGACAGGCTCCAGCATGCCTGTGATCCCCATCCGGCTGGCCTCCAGGTGTCTCAAGGCCTTGAAGAAAAGCCAGTAACCCAGGATCATTGGACCCAGTGCGAGATAGAGGACTGCCCCCCACTCCCGGGGCCCCAGGTGAGCCGAGAGGAAGGCCTGGGGTGGTGACACCATGAACAGGAAGGCCCCGCCGAACACGAAGGAGTAGAGGTTGACGGTAAGGGGGTCATGCCGGTGCGTGAGGCGCTTTCCGAGGATGGCGTAGAGGGCGAGGCACGCTGCGGCTCCAATTCCCAGGAGGGTTCCCGGGAGGTTGGACACCAGGATCGAGGGCTGGTAGGCCCCGGTCAGGACGAGGCAGCCCGAGAAGGTCAGGATGAGTGCCGTGGTCTTGTTCTTCCCGATGGGCCTGTGCTCCACCAGCCGTTCGAAGAGGGTCAGGAAGCCTGGGTAGGTGTACAGGAGCATGACGGCAACGGCCGCAGCCGTGCGCTGGAGGGCGTTGAAGTACAAAGCGTTGGACAGGCCCATGACCAGACCCATGGCGGCCAGGGACAGCAGCCCCTTCCCTTCCACCTTCAGCAGCCGGGAGTTCCCCACAGCCAGCCCCACTGCCAGAAGTGCCGCGGCGGCCACCGCCCTGTAGGCAGCTACCACTGTCGGGCCTGTTCCCAGGGCGAACATGAACTTGCTCATGAGAACGGTTGTGGAAAGCACAGCTGCTGAGCCTGCTGCCATCAAGTAACCCTTTTCCTCAGATGAAAGAATTCTCACTAGGTAACCCCTGTCTCATCAGAGCATGCCGCCGGTAGCGGAGCGTTCTCCCCAGGGCCTGAGACCCGGTGACCAATCCAAGCACACCGGGTTTGCTTGGCGCTAACCTGGGCTGATTTCGACGTTGCGTCCTAGCATCCTCTTCCCGGAAGGGCGGTCCTGCGAAAGACCACATCACCAGGGCGCCTGGCACCCAGTGTCGCCCGCGATCCTGGCTGCTCAGGGTAGTCCGGGACCCCCCTCTACCATTCGGCTCTCAGGGACAGCGCGAGGCAACTTGAGAGGGGGCCAGCACATTCCAGCCAGCCCTAGCGCCACCCGGCTCCGGCCCCTCAGAACTCCACCCCTGCCTGCGCCTGGACCCCCGTCCTGTAGTGGTGCTTCACCTCCTGGACATCGCTGACCATGTGGGCCTGGTCCATGAGGGCCCTTGGTGCTCCTCTTCCAGTCAGTACCACATCCATGTCCTGGGGCCTTCCCGCCAGGAGGTCCAGGACCTCCTCCAGCCTCACCAGCCTGCATGCGATGGCCACATTGATCTCATCCAGGATGAGAAGGTCGCACTCCCTGGCAGCCATGGCCTCCCGGGCCCTGGCTAGCCCCTCCCGAGCCCTGCGGATGTGAGCCTCATCGGGATCACCGAGGACAAAGCCTTGCCCATACCTAGCCACCCTGAATGATGGGAGTGACTGCAGCGCCCTCGCCTCTCCGTAGTCCCTGCCTGAGCCCTTCAGGAACTGTATCATCAGGACCCGCCTGTCATGCCCGGCTGCCCTCACCCCAAGCCCCACCGCGGCGGTGGTCTTGCCCTTGCCGTCCCCAGTGAATATCATCACGAGACCCTGCCTGTCCATGCCGCTTCCCCTTTCGCGGCGGGGCTCACGCCGGCCGCTGGAATTCACGCCCCTAGGCCTCACCCATCCGAAACCTCATGCAGGCACCCAGGAAGCGCTGGGCCGCCCGGGGGTTTCCCAAGAGATGAATGTGAACATAGGAGCACAGGGCGTTCCGGAACTGGTACCCCTCGGGCCATCCCTCTTCGTCCACGCCCCAGGATACTAGATAGGGCTGTACCCCCAGGTCTCCCAGGGGCACCAGGCGTGAGTAGTGAAACTCATGCCCCCGGACCTTATCACCAGCGCCGCCGAGTATGGAGTCCCTGGCAAGAAGAGCGGTGACGTAGCCGAACCCCGCCAAGCCCTGGGTCATGACAGCCCGGGCGGGCACCAGGCCGGCCATGGGATAGGACCGGCCGTCGAGGTCATCTACCTCACGGCACAGGTACATGAGGCCACCACACTCGGCGTAGAGGGGCATACCCTCCTTGACCCTGGACACAATCTCCTCCATGAGCCCTTTGTTGGCGGAAAGGGGCTCCAGGAACACCTCGGGAAAGCCTCCTCCGATGATGATGCCATCCACGGCAGGCAGCGACCGGTCCTCCAGCGGGCTAAAGAGGCGAATCTCCGCCCCCATGCTCTCCAAGAGGTCCAGGGCATCCTGGTAGTAGAAGTGAAATGCCTGGTCCATGGCCACTCCTACTCGTACCCCGGGGAACCTGGAGGGTTGCGGAAGTGCTGGCCTGGGCAGCGGGGGCGCGGCACTGGCCAGGTCCCACAGGGCTTCCAGGTCAACGTGTTCCTCAATAACCTGGCCCATGTGGTGGATGACCTCGGCCAGGGCCTCCGTCTCCCTGGCTGGCACGAGGCCCAGGTGGCGTTCGGGCAGTCGTAGCCCCGCGCTGGCCGGGATCGCCCCCACCACTGGCACCCCTGCCTCCCCCTCTATGTGGCGCTTCAGGGACCTGATGTGGCCCGGGCCGGATACCTTGTTTACAATACACCCCGAGACATGAAGGCCAGGCTCGAAGGTTAGGTAGCCTTTGACCATTGCAGCTGCGCTCCTGGCCAGGGCTGCTGCGTCTAGGACAAGTAACACAGGGGCCTTGAGCATCATGGCCACATGGGCTGTACTCCCCCATCCCCCGCCGGGTGCCAGGGCTGAACCGCCCTCTGGCCGGGGACCGCCATCGAACAGTCCCATCACCCCTTCGATCACCGAGATCTCCTTGGCCCGGGAGGTGAAGATCCCCAGGACGCCGTCCTCTCCAGTTAGCCACGGGTCCAGGTTCCGTGATGGACTCCCGCTGGCAGAGGCGTGAAACGCAGGATCAATGTAGTCGGGGCCAACCTTGAAGCCCTGGACGGCGTGGCCCCTCCTGGAGAGCGCCGCCATGAGGCCTGTCGCCACCGTGGTCTTGCCCACCCCGCTGTGGGTCCCTGCCACTACCAGTCGTGGAGCCCTCAGCATTCTCCCACCTCCCCGGGAAACTTCAAGGCCTTCTACCCCTATGGTAGAAGGCCCTATCAACTAAGCCTCACGTACACCGCTCTTTCCATCGAAGGGGTATCGTACGCACCGCCACAGGCAGGTCTCCTGGCTTCCGGCTCATGGATGACCCGCTCCTTCCCATCCCATCCAGGACAGTGGATCAGCGCGGGCTCTCTCCCCGGTTACAGTGGCGGGACCGCTCGGGATTCGCACCCGATTCCCTCTTCCCTCTCACGAGGTTCCCGTGGGGCCTGTATTCGGTTGTCCTCTTACAAACATTATACTGGTACCGGTGGTCCCGGGCAACACAAACCTCACCGGCGGGTGAACGAAGGGCTCGATCAACTCCCCTCCCCAGCCGGGGGTGCTTAGGAGCACATCCTGGAGCACAAAGGCCTCCCCATTCCAGGAGAACACCTGGCGGAGATCGGCGATGATGTCCACGTGGGCGGAGCCGCACACCCTCTGGTAGCCGATGATCTCAACCGCACCGTCACCATCCAGGTCCACCAGGTCGTAGTCGGAGAAGGGGTCAACCCAGTCTGGGTGAAACTGCGGGGAGACAATGCTTCCCTGGTAGGATCCGCAAAGGGGAAACACCCACGCCAGGCCCAGTGAAGGCAGGTACAGGCTGGCCATGTTATCCCCAAGGTACTCCACATGGATCCCGGGGATATTGTGATGGTCGGCCGCGACAAAAAGGGGCCAAAGCCCTCCGTTCCTAAGGGAGAACACGTTCAGGTCCACTATGTTGCCGCTGCCCCCTATGTACTCGTAGAAGAGCATCTCCGGGCAGCCGTCCCCGGTTAGATCCCTGAGCTCGAAGTGGGTCCCATACTGAGTGTCCCCACTGGGCACCTCCAGCCTGAGCGCCTCGCTGCCGCTCCCTACCAGGAGCCACTTCCGGTCAGGCGCGGGAAGGTGTTCCTCGCTCCTCGTACCCACGAGGTGGATGACTTCACCTAACCCGTCGCCGTCCAGGTCCGCGAGCTTGCTGGTGATCCACTCCTCCCCCGCCTGGAGGTCCGGGGGTTCCAACGTCACCCTCGACACCGTACCCCCCAGCCCAGTAAGGAGATAGCCCCGGCGCTTCGGCTGGCCGGTGTCTCCGGAACGATCCCCTACCGGGGCGGTGTAGAGGTACACCAGCCGCCCCGAGACCACGGCCACCTCGGTGTCTTTGAGTTCTTCGGCTATCCCGTCCTCAAGGAGGAACCAGGTCCTGCCAGGCTCAATCCCCAAGACCTGACCGGTCTCCTCCACTAGGGACACCTCAAGCCAGGAGTACTCACCGGCGTGGTATACCAGGGCATCAAGGCCGGCAAGGTCGACCTGGGCGATGAGATCATCCAATGGTACCATTTCCCCAGGATCCATGGGGTACGAGGGCCGGGAGGAGGTGATCCGGTAGGCTGCCTCCCCCAGGAGCCTCTGGGCGAAGTGAACGCTGCCGCCATCACCTGGAACGTAGAAGGCGATGGCAGCAGCCTTTATGTCTTGGGTATCATAGTCCACGGACAGCTGCATCTCCAGGATACGGGCATCCTGAACCTCAAGGCCCATGGCCTCCTGGATGAGGCACCATTCGCTGGCGAGCCCCCCAGGCCTCCCCCTGGGTTCACCGGCCCTGGGGTCCTGGGCACACCCGGCCAGTGCCCAGGCGCACATCACAAGTATCGTCACCAAGATGGCTGAGTGCTGCGTGCGCAGGCGCACCGGTATCCCCCTAGTGCTGTGATATCTTCTTAGACGTTAACATAACTAATTGGTTCCGCGCCGCAGCGCATTCTTCCTGCCAGTGCGGAAGGGTATGCGGGGCACCCTATAGAATGCACCACCAAGTCTACATTCTGGAGGGATGCTTGTGTTACTGGATTGCCGGGGACTGGCATGCCCTTTCCCAGTGGTGAAGACGAAGAGGGCCCTGGAGGACATTGACTCCGGGCGCCTGGAGTGCCTTGTGGACACCAAGGAGGCCGCTGAGAACGTGGGTGCCTACGCCAAGCGTGCCGGTTTCGACGCAAGGATACACCCCGAGGGGGAGGCCTTCAAGGTTCTCATAGACAAGACCGCCTGCGCCGTTTCGCCATCTGGCGGCGGGTGTGTCTACCTGGTAACTGGGCGCCGCGTAGGCCAGGGTGATCCAGAACTGGGCCGGGCCCTCATGGCGACCTTCCTGTACACCCTCACGGAATTGGAGAACCCTCCGTGCTGCCTTATCTTCATGAACGAGGGTGTTTTCCTTACTACAGAGGGCTCCGAGCAGGTGGATGTGCTGAAGGCCCTGGAGGAAGCCGGGGCTGAGGTTCTCTCCTGCGGTACTTGCCTGGATTTCTACGGGCTTAGGGAAAGGCTGTCCGTAGGCCGGGTTACCAACATGTACGAGATCAGTGAGAGGGTGAGCCTGGGGAACACGGTAACCCTGTAGGGGGCACAGGTTTAGCCCCCAAATTGCAGGCCCTCCCCGGAACGCCCCAAGCCAGCGTTCCCTCTTGAAGCCCCGATCGCTCCGGCGAGTTTGTTTTCCCGTGGTCAGCCTGTAGGGTTCCATGGCGCCGGGCTCTCGCGTTCTTCCTGTTGCCGGAGCTAGATGTTTATTCAAAACAATAATCCTTATCGAACGCGATAAGCACCGGAAGGGGGCACGCCGGCGCTTTTGTTATCTGGATTGATAAATCCAAGGACACTGAGGGCCCCTGAACAGCCAAGTCTCACCAGGCACAGTTCTTGCGTTGTACCACATTCAAGGAACCGGCGTGGCTCCGCCCAGGATCCCACAACCGCAGGCTGGGGCACGAGTCTTGGGGCAGCCATCCGGTGCGTCATGTATCGCATGACAGGAGGTGATGGACACCCCGGCTCGGCTGCTAGGGAACGCCCCGGGCCCCAGTGACCCAGAGGCACCTTCGACTTCGGGAACTCAAGGAGGAGATCGAAATGGCACGGTTTCTTAAGTCCCTTAGGGGGGAGGTCCTTTACGGCTGCCTCATAGGGGCTATAGCGGTCCTTTATCTTGTGGCTCTGGCTGTACCGTTCAACTCACCTCTACCCACTATCTTAGGATTGCCGAGGTTCATATTCTGGGAACTCGTCATCACACTTCTTCTGGCAGGGCTCCTGGCAGTGGCCTTTGTAATTCAGAACATCCGCAACGACTTCTAGGGTGCCCCCTGGATGCAAATATCTATGAAGGAAGGGGCCTGACATGATGTGGCTCCCCATACTTATGGTTCTCACCTACTTCGCGGGAATGGCTTACGTGGTCTACTCTCATCCTCTCCCCAAAATCGACCTTGATGAGGTAACCGTGGCGGGGCGGAGCTTCGGGTGGCTTTTCATGACGATGACAATTGTTGGGACGTGGTATGGCGGCGTCATGTACGTGGGGTTCACCCAAATGGCAATAGACAATGGTGTCGTGGCAAGTTACGTGGCGTTTTACACTCTCGGGGGCCTGTTCTTCCTCTACCTCATAGGCGGGCGCTACTGGAAGGTAGGGAAGAGGTACAACGTTCGGACACAGGGGCAGTTCTTCGAACTCAGGTATCGCTCCAGGCCCCTAAGGGTTTTCGTTGCACTCTGTACGGTCATAATCGAGTTCCCGTGGATCGTCGCTGAGCTCCTGGCGACAGGATATGTGATCTACGCCCTCACGCGTGGGGTCGTACCGGTAACCGCAGGAGTTATCTTGGTGGGGGCCTTCTTCATAGCGTACGTGACATTTGCGGGCGCTAGGGCGGTGATAATCGCCGACTTCTACCAGGGATGGATGTGGATATTTGGTGGTGTGCTGCTTGTGATTTGCGGGGTATACTACTATTTCGGCGGCTTCCTGCCGATGTTTGCCACCATACTAGAGAAGAGGCCGGAAAGCCTGGCCCTTCCCGGCCTTGGGTGGGACCCGCTTCCAGGTCCCCTCTTCTGGGTGTCCCTGATCATCTCCGGTTCGGTAGGGGCCTACTGCTGGCCATCCCTATTCGCCCGCATAATGGCGGCCTCCAGCTCGCGTGAGCTGAAAAAGACCAGCCTCGTTACGCCCTTTATCGTGGTTGTGTACGGCCTCCTCATCATCTGGCTTGCAGTTGGGTTCGGCACATTTCCCGAGGAGGTGCTGGGGGATGACCACCAGTACTCTTTTCTAAAGATCATCTCAGCGATGGGCCCGGCGGCGATCGCTATCATTTCTGTGTTAATACTAAACGGTGCACTTTCAATGTGTGATTCAATGGTGAGTTCCTGGGGCTCCGTCGTGGTAAACGACGTGTTCAGCCTTGCCCTCCCTTCCTGGGACAGCCGGAGGCTCGGCCGCCTGGTGCTAATCATGAACTTCATCGTTGGCTGCCTCGGCGTGATAGTTGCAACGCTTCCCTTGCCAACCATCATTGAGCTTGTGATGGTAATGTACCAGGGGATCATACAGATCTTCCCCCTCTTGATACTGGGCATATTCTGGAAACGGGGAACCGCCGTGGCTGCCTGGGGCGGGCTCCTTTCGGGGCTCGCCGTTACGGGGTACTACTCCTTCACAGCCCCATTTTATATCCCGCAGTTCGCCGGGCTGCAGGCGGGTCTTCTCGGATTGATAGTGAACTTCGCCGTGTACCTCATCCTCGCGCTGGCCTTCCCAGCGCCCAAGGACATCGATGAGGTCTTTGCGACAATGACCATGAAGGATGCGGATATACTGTCTGAGCCCGGCCTGGAGGTACAAAATGCCTGATGGAAAGAGTGACCTCCTATTGACGAATGCCCGGCTAGTCACGTTCGCCCAGGATCCGTTCTCTGATCGCGGTGACGCCGTTGCTGTCAAGGATGGCCTCATCCAGGCGGTGGGATCCCGCGATGAACTTGAGGGGCTTCAGGGGCTGGGCACGCGGGTGATTGACTTGGAGGGCGCCGTGGTCCTCCCAGGCTTCATAGACACCCACGTGCACCTGGTGCAAACAGGTCTCCAGATGCTTTCGATCGATCTGGTGAACGCGGACTCGATACCGGGACTTCTAGAAAAGCTGGCGCGTGAGGCGCGCGAATTCAGGGGCAACTTCATAATGGCGTACTTTGATGAGATGAACCTGGAAGAAAAGGGGTTCCCCACGCAGGAGCAGCTTGACCAGGCAGCACCCGGGCGGCTTCTCAAGATAACCCAGCTTAGCGGCCACCTGTCTCTGACGAACGGCGCCACATTTCGCTGGCTGGACCTTGATCCCTCCACCCCGGGTATCGGGAGGAACGAAGCCGGGGAATTCAGCGGGGTCCTGAGGGCCGAGGCTAACCACACCTTTTCGAGGGTGGCCAACGCGAGACTTGTGAGTGAGGAGCAGCGAGAGGAATCTGTCTCCCTGGCTGTGAAGGAGTGCCTGCGGCAGGGGGTAACCACCGTTCATGCCCTTGAGGGCGGAGGTTTCTTCGGGGATATTGACTCAGACTTCATATACAAGAACAAGGACGCGTGTGAGATTGACCTTATCCTCTGGGACCAGACAACGGATGTTGACAGGGTTCTAGAAAGGGGGCTCGGGCGGATCGGGGGGTGCCTCACTGCGGACGGCTCCATAGAGGCATACACGGCTGCGGTTTCCAGCCCCTACACGGACGGGACACACGGTTCCCTATACTACTCTGATGAGGAAATGGAACACTTCGTCACGAAGGCTCACAGGGCGGGGCTCCAGATTGCCATACACTGTGACGGCGACCGGGCTGTGGAACAGGTTCTCAGGGCGTACGAGAGAGCGCTAAGGGAATGCCCGCGCTATGATCACCGCCACAGGATCGAACATGCAGAGGTCATCACCCACGAGCAGATCCGGAGGATCGCACGGCTGGGTGTGCACGTTGCCATGCAACCTAGCCACCTGAGGACCTTCGGGTCCAAGTACGAGGAGCACTTGGGGGCGGAGACGATGAACCGCGTGCACCTGTACAATACGATGCTTAGGGCGGGGATCCGCTTGGCCGGTGGTTCAGACGCATTCGTCTCACCCATTAACCCGCTCTTTGACATCCAGTCGGCGGTTAATCACAGGAGTCTTCCCACGGAGTCGCTCACCGTATACGATGCGATGAGGCTCTACACCGTTGAGGCCTCGAGGTTTGGGTTTGAGGAAATCCAGAAAGGCTCCATGGAGACGGGAAAGCAGGCGGACCTGGTGGTACTGGATCTGGACCCGAGGTCAGTCCACCCAAAGGCCATAGATTCCATTAAGGTGCTCAGGACATTCGCAAGAGGCGTTGAAAGATACAGCCTCTGAGAAAGGGGATGACAGGTATGTCGGAAACTGCTGTACAGGTGGTTCTTTCCATCGGCTTCTTTACGGCTATCGTGGTGGCTGTGGTCTCGGCCAACAGGCTTCTCGGGCGGCAGTCGAAACGATAGGGGTACGCCTTCCCGTAGGGGGTGAGAGACATTGTTCAGGGCTGCCTTGATTCAGATGGCCTGTTCCGGCTCCAGAAAGCACAACGTCGACAAGGCGGCCTCTCTCATTGACGATGCGGTGGGGGGCTCGGCTGAGGTCATCTGTCTCCAGGAGGTGTTCTCCAGCCGCTATTTCCCGCAGGAGATGAAGCACGAGTCCTTCGACATGGCAGAGCCTGTTACGGGCCCCACCGTAAGCACCATGCAGGACATTTCTCAAAGCCGGAGGGTGACGCTGATCGTGCCCTTCTTTGAGAAGGTCATGGAAGGGCTGTTCTACAACACTGCTGCTGTCATCGAATCCGGGAGCCTCCTTGGGCTCTACAGGAAGAACCACATACCGGACGAGCCAGGCTACTGCGAGAAGTTCTACTTCAAGCCGGGTGACCTTGGGTACCCTGTGTTCCGGACGCGCCTTGGCCGGATAGGGGTTGGCATATGCTGGGACCAGTGGTTTCCGGAGACCGGGAGGAGCCTTGCCCTGAACGGTGCGGAGATGGTGTTCTTCCCCTCGGCGATCGGCGGCGGCCCAAGCCACCCCGAGGTTCCCGGGGAACGTGTCAAGGAGATGTGGACGCTGGCAAACAGGGCTCAGGCCTGCATGAATCTTCTCTGGGTGGGCGTCCTCAACCGGGTGGGACAGGAAGGAGATATCCGGTTCTTCGGGGGGAGTTTCTTTGCAAACCCCCTCGGTGAGGTGACGGTGCTGTCCTCCCGGGATGGGGACGAAGTGGTTATGGGTGAGATAGACCTGGAATGCGTGAGGAAGGCACGCAGGTGGTGGCCATACTTCAGGGACCGGAGGACAAGCACCTACGGGAGGCTCCTCGAATAGGGGGTCCTTCGCCAAGCCGGTGCCGGGGAGGGTTTTGCCGTGAGGTTTAAGATAGGACTCGCCCAGTTGAGATTGTCCCCTGATCCTAAGAAGAACCTGGCCGCGGCTGGGGAGGCGGCTAAGACCGCCGGCGTATCAGGGGTGAGCCTCCTCGTATTCCCGGAGATGTTTCTCCAGGGCCTTGACATGGAGGCCCTCGCCGGGACGGCCGAACCGCCGGAGGGTCCCCTTGTCCGGGCGATGGGTGACTTGGCGGTGAAAGAGGGGATCAACCTTGTATTCGGCTTTGCCGAACGTGGGGCCGGCGGGAAGATGTACAACTCCGCAGCCGTGGTTGAGAGGTCAACCGGGAAAGCTCACGTGTACCGGAAGGTACACCTTTTCGGGAAGGAGGGCCTTTACGTGGAGCCCGGCGGGGACTACCCCGTTTTCGACCTCGATGTAGGCAGGGTAGGCGTTCTCATCTGCTTCGATTCGGAGTTCCCGGAGGTGGCGCGCACCCTTGCCTTGAAGGGCGCCCAGATCCTCATATGTCCCACGGCAAACATGGTACCCTTCGAGCCTTATCAGGAGGTGTACATGAGGGCGAGGGCCATGGAAAACCACGTTCACACGGCGGTGTGCAATACGGTGGGCGCCTCAGGGGAGTACAAGTTCTTTGGAAGGAGCGGCGTGAGGGACCCCCTGGGGCGCACCATCCTAGACCTGGGGTACGAGGAATGCGTCGGGTTTGCCTGGGTGGACCTGGCCGCCAACGAGGCGTCGAGGGATGGCCTGGACTACCTGGCCAAGCGAAGGCCCGAGACTTACGGGGCCCTGGTGGAGAAGAACCCAGGGAGGTGACGCTGTGAGGGATGTGAAGCCATCGCGCCTGGAACGGCTGCTGTCCCGCGAGGAAGAAAGGTTTAAGAAAGAGCATCTGGAATCAGGGAGACTCTTCCGGAGGGCCTGGGGCTCGCTCCTTGGCGGGGTGCCCATGCCTTGGATGACACAGTGGGCAGGGGCTTACCCGGTGTTCGTAAAGGAGGCCACCGGTGCCCGGGTGACTGATGTGGATGGCCATACCTACGTAGACCTCTGCCTTGGGGACACTGGCGCCATGACGGGACACGCCCCCCCGGCAACGGTGGAGGCCGTGGCAAGACAGGCGAAAAAGGGCATTACAGCCATGCTGCCCGTGGAGGACGCAATATGGGTGGCGGAGGAGCTTGGGAGGCGCTTCAAGGTCTCATACTGGCAATTTGCCCTCACGGCCACTGATGCGAACCGCTTTGTGTTGAGGATGGCCAGGGAGATAACGCATCGCCCGAAGGTCCTGGTATACAACTGGTGTTATCACGGCACAGTTGATGAGGCCTTGATCACGCTGGAAGACGGGGTCCCTGTCCCGAGGGAGGGTAACGTGGGGCCCCCAGTCAACCCGGCCGTTACCACCAGGGTAATCGAGTGGAATGATACGGACGCGCTCGAAGAGGCCCTCTCCCATAGGGATGTCGCGTGCGTCCTCGCTGAGCCCGCGATGACCAACATCGGAATAATCCTCCCGGAGCCTGGGTACCACGATGCCCTTAGGGAGCTCACCAGGCGCTACGGGACGCTCCTCGTGATCGACGAAACGCACACGATCTGCGCCAGCCCCGGCGGGTACACGGCTGCCCACGGCCTCAGCCCGGATTTCGTGACCATCGGGAAGCCCATAGCGGGGGGTGTTCCCGCGGCAGCCTACGGGTTCACCGAGGAGGTAGCCTCGATGGTGATGAAGAGGCGGGGGGAGATCCTTGATGCGTCAGACACCGGGGGAATAGGGGGCACGCTCTCGGGCAACGCCCTCTCTATAGCATCCATCAAGGCAACCCTCTCCGAGGTCCTGACGGAGGAGGCGTTTCACCACATGATAGCCCTTGGTGAGAGGTTCACCGAGGGCGTTGAAGGGGTCATCCGCGAGACGGGGGCACCCTGGCACGTCGTTCGCCTGGGGTGCCGGGCGGAATACCGGTTCCAGCCCGGCATCCCGAGAAACGGGAGGGAGGCAGCAGCCGCACGAGACAGCAACCTTGACCGCTTCATGCACCTGTACGCTCTCAACAGGGGGATCCTCCTTACGCCCTTTCACAACATGGCTCTCATGTGCCCCGTGACGTCAAGGGGGGACGTGGACTTTCATACCGAGGTATTCCGCGAGGCCGCCTGGGAGCTCCTGGGGTGAGAGGCCTCCCGGGTGGGGGAGCCCGGATATGCGGAGTGGATTCCGGCGGGGCCCGATGGCTGGAAGGCGCATCTGGCAGCGGCGGAGACCGCTGGTGAGGGCGGCCTCCGCCTCGAAGAGTGCTTTAGGGGGGACGCCCTTCCCGGTTCGGGGCCGGGGAAGGAGGTCTCCCTTGCCGCCCTCTGGGCGTTAATCGCCCGGAGCCCGGCCGGTGATGACTCGAGTGGTGTCCTTGACGAGTTCTGGGGGTTATCCTGGTGAACCCTGCGCTCAAGCCCTAGCCCAACTTCCCCCCTTCGGGGAGATGAAAAAAGCCCAACCAGGGCCATAGTGCAGGGGGTTTGCTTGGGGCAGTTAAGATCTGGTTCATGGGTATTCGGTTAAGCCCCAGTAGATGGTAGTAATGACTGGATCCATGGATAGAAATAGCATTTCTTTCAGAAGGACAGGTTGCTGAGGTGGTAGAAACTGGTTAACCAATCACACATACCAATACGGCTGCCATCACAGATAAACCTTCAATATTCATTTTCAGCCAAACATGGAAATCCGCCCGCATGGCAGATCTTCGTGAGACACGCTCCGATAATCTTGTGTTATTGAGCTCGAGACTTGACACAAGTGTCAAGTACCCCAAATGAGGAGGGCTGATCGTGGCTTTCGTGCGCTGGCGAGGCCGCTCAGTGGTGACCGACAATGTTTGACCTCAACCAAGAGCAAAAACACCAAATGGACAGAGTTGACGCGCTTGAACGTGAGGTGTCTCAGATCTACACGACGCTCGTGCTGCCCAACTGGAGTGGGGCCCTGCATGGATTCCCAGAGACCCTTTATGGCTTAATGATGGCTGTCTTCGCACGGTTTGACATCCTATCAGCATATTGGAAGGGAAACGCATCTTCAACGGGACAGACAGATCGAATGACGGAGTTCCTAGACACCTTCGTCCGCCGTAATACCGAGGCAAACAGCCTTGCCATCCAAGTATGGCGTCACAAACTGATGCGTACCAGTCAGCCACGATATCTCGTTGATCAGGTTACTCGCAAAACCTATCGGTGGCTGCTCCATTGGCGTGATCATTTGCCTCGTGACCAGCATTTCACCCTTGAGGATGCCGGCGAGTTCAAAACATTGAACCTGGCCTTGATGTACCTAATTGAAGATTTGAGAACCGCCACGGCTGGTTATTTGGATCAGTTATCGACTTCGCCGGGCCTGCAAGATAATTACAGGCGTGTTAAAGAGGAGTTGAACTCTTATACGTATACGTTTCGTCGTTAATGCGGCGAAAGCGCACCGGGAGCTGGCTAACAAGGGCATGGAGCCGACGACGCAGAAAACGCGCCGCGGCTCATGCCCAGGCCGTTTGACCCCTCTGGAAGGATTTCGTGCAATACCCCGTTGTATGTGCGAAACAAGGCAGGGCAGGTGGTATACGGGTTTTCCCTGCAGCGTTTCTAGCCCATACCCTTGACTGTGCTGATCCTGGGGACCATGCCCGAGGCGGGAGGTGCCATACCGGTGCCGGACTGGTGGCCCCTGATAGCGCCACACCCCGTTGTGCCCCTGGCTGCCCCCGGCCTCGCCTTTTTCGTCTTTCCTGTCGTCGCGGCCCTGGGATACGGTAACCTGGCTGTAACACTGCCAGGAAGGGAAATGCCTGAAGAGCGCGGTCAATCTCGCCGTTTAAGTCCGTGCTCTTGGGCTTGGCGGTGGCCTCCTCACGGAGTCGGTTCTCCAGTGGGGGGCAGTGCTCCTTTCGGCGCTCGGCCACGAAGCCGTGGTCCACCTGGGCAACCGCCGGGAGTTGAGCGGTCGCCCCGCCAGGCCGATGTGATCCTGGCGGTGGATGGGGACAGGGTGAACTCCCGTCATGACCTGGAAGTGGCGCTGGGCATGGCTGGCGATCACGTGCACCTGCTAGGGCCGGAGAATGGAAGGATGCCCGCCATGTACGCTCGGGCATGTGGGGAAAGAGCCTGCGGATCATCCCTCTCCCCAGGCCCGGTGGCAGGCATCACGTGGAGATCAGTTCATCCACACCCTGGAGAGCATGAAGGAAGTCGAGGAGGAGCTTGGCCATCTTTCCCAGACGGCCCCAAAGGGCAGGTACTACTCATGGGTACGTCTAAGGGAAAAGGTAAACAACCTCTTGAAGGACTCTGAGGTGACGGGGCTTTACAAAGTGAGAATCAGTCCCCTTGAACCTGTGGATCCCCCCGAAGACAAAGCGCTCTTTGAACTGTCGTTTGAGGTGGACGAAAAGGCTGTGGCCTTGCGTGAGTCCCTTGAGGGTAAGTACTTGCTCCAGACGTCCCTTCCACCGGAAGAGTGCAGTCCCCTGGAGGTACATGAGGCTTATATGCAACTTCAGCTTGCGGAGCGGGCCTTCCGGAACATCAAGAGTTACCTCAGAATCCGGCCCATCTACCACTACAAGAAAAGGCGCGTAAGAGCCCATGTCTTGATCTGTTTCCTCACCTACTATCTTGTGAGGAAGATCGAACTCGAGCTCAGAAAGGGGCAGGATCACAGGGAGGTAGCCCCCCTGCTCAGGGACTGGGACAAACTCCGGCTCGTGGAGATCCATTTGGAGGCCGGAGAGCATTCTCGCAGTGAATGGCAGTGGTCGCTGGGGGATATCGGAAAAGGCATCAAGGACCAACTGGAGGACCTTGGCTGGTGGAAGAGTATTGACGCCTATCGCCGTAGTCTACTGAATTCCTAGCACTCCTAAACCTTCATGCCTGTAAACGGGCCCCTTCGGGCCCATTCCTATGCCCTTTAGGGGGATTAAGATCGGCTAGGGATAAAAAAAGCCGCCTTGCGTCGGTGTTACTTGTTATTCAAACTGTCTTAGGAAGGTGACAGGTTCTTTTGCTGGAACCGGCGAGTTGGCGTAGCCGGTGACATCGCGCGTGACGATGCAGTCAGCCTTAATGCGCTTTGCACACTGTGCGGCCAGAGCATCCTCATAATCGGGCATATCGAGTTCCATCGCGTTCAGGATATCGGCTTTCCCTACGACCGCAATATCCAAGATGGAACAGAGCGTCTGGATAGCTTCCAGTGTTTTTTCTCTCCCGGCCACTTTGCGCACCACATAGTAGATGTCGGTAATGGCGTTGGCCGTAACCAAACCGTCGACCTCTCCCCTCTCGCAGAGAGCCAGCACCTGTTCGGAATGATCCGCGAAGGGTGCCCGGTCGGCAAGGTAATCAATGATGACGTTGGTGTCAATAAGAATTTTCACTGTACCTGCCCAACCTTTCCTCGCGGATTTCGTCGCGGGTGAGTTCGGCACCCTTTATGATGCCGCGCAGGGATTTGAGCGCGTCTTTCTTTTTGCCCTCGACGTTTGTGAGAAGCGCTACATCCTTTCCGTTGCGGGTGATGATGATGTCCTCAACGGCGGCGCGGTCGATATACTTGCTCATGTTCACCTTGAGTTCGGTTGCTGACACACGCATGTCATTCACTCCTTTCGCTTGCGTTGTGTTTGCCTTTATTGTACCATTGTGTACGATTTAATCCATTTCATTCGATGCGTTTTTCAGTAAAAGAGCTTGGCCGGCAGGGACGGCTCAAATCGTCACGACTTTTCCTCCGCGCAATGGGCGCATTTGACGGGATTCTATGCTGAACACGCTGAGGGTGATGCTCAACAACAGGCAGGGCGCCCCCTAGGCGGCTGTGCAATCGGAAATTGCCACCCGATAGCGTGTTAGAACTTGAGTTTAACAGATAACAAGGGGTAAAATCTCCCGAAACCCTTGCGGCTACAGGAGATTTCTCTCCCGGGTTGGCGACCCGGTGAACATGGCCTGGCCAGTGGAACCCAACCGGAACGTGGAGGGAGGCCTGGCTCTGAGGGGACCGGGCTTGGCTTGTCATGGTATCTGGAGGCCAGCGGTGACACAGTGTCCAGGTGACAGGGAATTGCAGTGCCTGGATTCGCCGGGGCAACGGGTTTTGGCTGTCAGCGGGGGAAGGGTTTTCCGGGTTGGTCATGGGGGCCTAGCAACAATGCCCAGAGAACCGGTGGATACCCCGTCACTCTTCCCGTGGAGACTCAGGGGGATAACGGAAGTGCCCAGTGATCTCCCAGCGCGTGAGACAATCCTCCTCCATGGCAATGCCTGCGTTGTGGATGACCAGGGGCAGCCCACTGGGGCCCACCCGGTCGCTCACCACACCGCAGTGGTCCTGGCCGCTGGGGAATCGCCAGTACACAATGTCGCCCCACCGCCAGTGGAACAGGTCCTCCGGGCGTGTGCTGGTGGTCAAGGCCTGGCCGTGGCGCTGGAAGAACACTATCTGGTTTGGCACCCTGCGGTGATCGATGCTGGGGTCGGGTGATGCCAGGCCCCAGTTCTTGGGGTAAAGGTCCCAGTTGTCTCTCATGTCCTCGTGAATGAGCACCTGCAGGTCGTACCCTGCCTGCCTGAGGGCACGGACCACCACATCGGTGCAGGCACCCCTGCCCAGCTCCACATCTCCGCCTGGATAGGCCAGGACCACGTAGGCCGAGTCGTACCGGGTGCGCCTCCTCACCTCTTCCCGGGCCCCCACAACGATCCAGTCGTGGGGGCTCCGCTCGTTCTCGGGAATTGCCTCAACAGGTGAAATCCCTGGCTCCAGGGGATCCCCCCCTGGGGCCTCGGGCCCAGCCATTTCAGGCGTTGCCTGGGAACACCCGGCAAGCAGAAGGACATATGCCAGGGCAAGGAGGACCTGCCATCCCCTCACAGGACTCCACCTCCAGCAGGATACAGGGACATGTTCCCCCTGCAACTGCTGGACGTTCATCCCGGCTTTTTGTTCCCGCTACTTGCCCATGACTGCCTTGGCCCCCGAGTAGAGACCGGCAGCGCTCAATCCTATGGCGGCACCCACGTACACCGCCTGCAGCCACGGCGCATCGGCCTGGTAGGTATAGCCCAGGCTCCCCACAACACCTATGAGGACCGCCAGGACCCCTGCATACCTTGGGGAAAGACCGAGGTTCTTCGCCAGCTGCACAAGACCCATGACCACCAGCACCGCTGAGACGCCGAATACCTCCGCATCCACCTCCCCCAACCTCCTCCCCTGGACTGTACTCCACCACATACCTATGCCAAGGCAAGCCTGGCTAGCCCTCCGGGCCTACCCGCCCAGGGCATTGCCCAGGGTCACTGGGCGGTAACCCCTGGACCTCAGGGCCTCCAGGATGGAAGGCAAGGCCTCCAGGGTGGATGTGAAGCCCTCCGATACTCCCCCAGCGCAGTGCATGAGGATGATGGAACCCGGCGCTAAGTTGGCAAGCACCTTCTCCCTGATCTCCCGGGCGCTGATGCCTTCCCAGTCGCGGCTGTCCACCGACCACATGACAGTGGTCAGACCCGCCTCCTCCTTGGCCATCCGGAAGATCGACTCGTTGATCCTTCCGTAGGGGGGACGGAATAGCCTTGCCCTTTCACCGGTGATAGTCTCCAGTACTCGCTGGGCCTCAAGGATCTCGTGCCTCACCACTAGCTCGGGCAGGTCCGTGAGGCGGCCGTGGGAGAGGGTGTGGTTCCCCACTTCATGGCCGTCGGCAAGCATCTGCCTGACCAGATCGGGACGGGCCGCAGCCCTGTTGGCGATGACGAAAAAGGTGGCGGCAACGCCCTCACCGCGCAGGATTTCCAGGAGCCTTGGAGTGAAGAGGGGGTCCGGGCCGTCGTCGAAGGTCAGCGCTACTACGGGCTCTGCCGTGTCCAGGCGTGTCACCACCCCGTCCGGCAGGGGAATGGGAGGCTGAACACCGCGGTTCTCGCCCTCGGGCCCCCCTTCCAGCGGTGGGGTGAACGGCTCCAGGCGTGGGAGCTCAGGCCGCGGCATCTCCTCCGTGAGGAAGGGAGGCAGGTAGAAGTGGGCCAGGAGACCCACAGGTATCGTTACCAGGATCAAGATAGTGCCCACCAGGGCGAGCCTCGCCATGGCACTCCGTGCCCGTCTTCTGAGCCTTTCCTTCCTGTCTTGCCGGGTTTCCCGCAAGGCCATCTCCCCCCTTGGTCCTCCCGTTCTAATATTCCCGCTACCCGGCGTTCCCAAGCCAGCCAGGGCCAATGCCAGGCTGCGGCACCGGATCGAGGAAAACCGGAACGGCCTGGAGAAACATCCAGAAAGAAGTCCTAAGGGAGGTTAACACGTGAAAGACTACACGCTCAGCTTGGAGTGGCTGGGGAACAGGGACTTCAACGCCCTGGTGGACGGAGCAGGACCCACCTTCGTGAGCCAGGACAAACCCTGGCCCACCCACCTGCTTCTTGAAGCCTTGGCATCCTGCGGCGCCATGACCCTCCTGGATATCCTGGGGAAGATGGCGCTCCCTGTCACCGGCATGAGGGTGAAGGTCCGGGCGACGCGACCTGAGAAACCCGAGGCGTGCTTCTCTGAGATAGATGTAGTCTACCAGCTTGAGGGAGGGCCCTTCCCCCCAGGCAGGCTTGACAGGGCCCTGGAGCTGGCTGGCAAGTACTGCACGGTCCGCCACTGCCTTCACCCTGGCATTCTGGTCGTGACCTCGTGGGAGATAGCCGGCCAGGAAATCTGAGATTCACCTCTGGGAGATGCGGACCCCCCACACTCTCGAAACACGCAGGTAGGGGCGGGTTCAATGCCACGCGTCGGGACAATGCATCCAGATTTCGACATGGACTTTGTCCTGAGAACCTGAGGCCCTCGTCACCGAGGGCCCCCACCACTTTCCTTCACTTGGAACGCTTGCGCATGGTGGCCTTGGCCATCTCCACGGCACCCGCCGCGTCAGGGGAATACCCATCCGCCCCTATGCTGTAGGCGTACTGCTGTGTTACCGGGGCACCCCCGACGAACACCACTACCTTGCTCCTCAGGCCCTCCTCCTTAAGGAGGTCTAGCACATCCCTGGCATAGGACATAGTAGTTGTGAGAAGCGCTGACATCCCCAGTATGTCGGGCTCGTGCACCCTGACCGCCTTGGCAAACTCCTCCGCCGACACGTCTATCCCGAGGTCCACCACCTCGAAGCCCGAGCCCTCCAGCATCATGGCCACCAGGTTCTTCCCGATGTCGTGAAGGTCGCCCTTGACCGTGCCGATGACAACCTTGCCTGCCCGGGGCACATCCCCCTCCGCGAGCAAGGGCTTCAGGATAAAGAGGCCGCAGGACATCGCCTTAGCCGCAATGAGCACCTCAGGGACGAAGAATTCCCCCGCCTTGAACCGAGCGCCCACCAGATCCATACCGCGTACAAGCCCACCGTTGACGATCTCCTTGGGGCTCACACCCTGGTCGACAGCCTTCTGGACGAGTCTAGCCACGATCTCCTCTTCGCCGTCGATGACAGCGGTGGTTATCTGTTCCAGATGGTCCCTCACATGTTCTTCCTCCTTCAGACGACGATCCCGTCGATACTGGACCTGATCTCCTTGACCGCCTCGTCCGCCACAGGCAACGGCTTGTGCGTAGCCAGTATTCTCCTGGCCTCCTTCCTGGCCCTGCGGCAGGCGTCCCTGGCCCCCATAGCCTCCCACGCATCCCGGTTGTTCCGGTCTGCCAGGCAGGGGTAGAAGAACTCCTTCCGCATGTACCGGACCGTGTGCTTCTCAGACATGAAGTTGCCCCCTGGACCCACCTTCTTCATGACGTCAAAGGCCAGGGTCTCGTCATTAACATCGATGCCCTTCACCGCCCTCATGACCATGCCGATGATGTCGTTATCTATCACGTACTGCTCAAAGGAGACAGTCATAGCGAATTCCAGAAGGCCTGCGGCATCGTGGATGTAGTTGGCGCCCGCCAGGGCTACCATGACGGCGGTCATGGCCCTTTCGTAACCTGACTGGATGTCCGGCAGCTTGGAATCGGACATACCCGCCGTAGCGTAGAAGGGGACCCGGTAGAACTGAGCCATCTGCGCGGCAGCAGCGTTAATGAGCCCCATCTCAACAGCCCCGGAAAGGTAGGCCATCTGCCGCATATCGTTGATGGTGGCAACAGACCCGTAAAGGACTGGGGTACCAGGATTGACCAGCTGGGCCAGGATGAGACCGGCCAGGGCCTCTGTGTTGAGCTGGGCGACATTCCCTGCCAGCGTCACAGGGGAGGTTGATCCTGCCAGGGGCTCCGTGGGGATGGCCAGGGGTATTCCCTGCTCAGCTACTGTCATCAAAAGCTCCCCATAGGTGTCGTCGATCTTCAGGGGGCTGACCACGCAGGTGATCATGGAGATGAAAGGCCTCTTCCGAAGTGCCTCCCGGCCGCCGGCGATGACCTCTGCCATGCGGATGGTATCCTGGACCCCCTCCTTCGTATAGACCCCGCCCATCACATGTTTGGATGTGTGGCTAAGCCCAGCCCAGAAACGGTTGACATCCACCTTCTCTTCGGGCACGTCGTGAGGGTACAAGGGCAGCACAAAGAAGTGGATGTTCTCCAGGTGATCGACCAGGCGAGCCGCATCCCTTATATCCTGCAGGGTGGAGGGCCTCCTCTTGTGGGTCTCCATGTCCAGCACGTTCAGGGCGGTGCCGCCTGTTCCCAGGTAGGTCTTGGTGTCCTCGATCACCAGGTCTTGGGCTTCCTCCCTGCCACACAGGGTAATGGAGGAGGGGGCCATCCCAACCTTGGACATCACCCAGTCCCTTGAGGCGAAGAAGACTCGCCTCTTCCAGTCCACCTCCGCCCCGTGCTGGTGGAAGAGCTCCAGGGCCCTCTTGTTGTGTACAGCGATGCCTACCTCCTCGAAGAGTTTCATGGAACAATCGTGGATCTTCTGGATGTCCCCGTCGCTCAAGACCCTGTAACTGCCGCCTGGCATACCCCTTAGGCCCACAAAGGGCACCCCCTTGGATTCATGTCCACCGCGCCTGCGGTGGCAATTTGCGGTGCAAGAACCGTACCACCGGCTAAGCCTGTAGAGGGATCCAGGTAGCGCTAGCCCTCTAGGGCCTTACCCCTCACGGCCCTTGTCAGCCTTGAGAAGCCTCGCCGCAAGGATGAAGGGGCCGGTGCCCGGGGCGTAGAAATCCCTCACCATGTCCATTATAGGTATCGCGGCTAGTTCCTTCTTGTTGGGCCTTTCCGGCGCCATTATGCCCGGGCCCCTGCTCACCCTTACCATACAGAAGAGCGCCACGGCGGGCCTCAGGGGTGGCTTCTTCGCCACCTTTGGCCATGCAATGGTGGAAATGGTAGCGGTCATTGCCTTCGTCCTGGGCCTGGCCTCGCTGGCTTCAAGCCCCGGAGTGATGGCAGCGGTGGCTACCGGGGGCGGGGCAATCCTCCTTTACATGGGATGGGGCATGATAGCCCAGGCGCTTAAGAGCCCCTCCCTGTCCGGGCTCCAGAACCCTGGAGAGGTGCCGGGCACTGTCTATCCCTGGTGGAAGGTGTCTCTTTCAGGCGCCCTGGTGTCCGTGGCGAACCCCTACTGGCTCCTGTGGTGGGCCACCGTGGGCACCACCTACCTTTTTGCCTGGGGAGGGGGAAGGCCCCTGCCCGTGGCAGCGTTCTACCTCGGGCACATCTGGGCGGACTTCGCGTGGTTCATGACGGTGTCGGCCGCTGTCACCTTCGGGCGCAAGATCATCCCGGACCGCCTGTACAGCGGCCTGCTCATCGTACTGGGAGGAGCCCTCATGCTGCTGGCTCTCTACTTTGTCTACTCAGGGCTCATGTTCGCCCGGGGGTAGGCAACCTATCTCCCATGCAGGGGCAAGGGGGGAAGGGAAGCCGTCACGTTATGAGCCGGCCTAGATGGAACAGCACCTATCACAGCCAAGGGAGGATCTAAACGTGAGGACTATGGTCCTGGGCGGAAGCGGGGCGATGGCAAGGGCAATAATACGTCACCTGGCGGACTCGCCTTCAGTCTCCGAGGTCTTGGTGGCGGACATCAACCACGAGATGGCCTTGGAGGTGGTGGGGGCTCTGGGGAGCCCCAAGCTCAAGGCACTCCGTGTAGATGCCTCCGATGTGGAGGGCACCGCAGAGGTCATGAAGGGCGTTGACGTAGTAGCCAACGCCGCAGTCTATAGACTCAACCTCCGTGTAATGGAGTCCTGCCTGGCGTCGGGCACCCACTACGTTGACCTGGGGGGTCTGTACCATTTCACAAAGGAGCAGGTGAAGCTTGACGGGCAGTTCCGGGACGCAGGCCTCACCGCGGTCCTTTGCGTAGGCGCCAGCCCCGGCATCACCAATATGGCGGCCAGGAAGGGCGCTGGCGCCCTGGACACGGTGGAGGAAATCCACATACGCACTGGCGCACGGGGTGGCAAGGGCTTCGCTTACAGCGCAGCGACCATCCTGGATGAGGTCACAATGGACCCTGTGATATTCGAAGACGGCCGGTTCAAGACCGTCGAGCCGCTGAGCGGGCGCCAGCGTTACACCCTCCCGGAACCCGTGGGTGAGGTGGAGGGCTTCTACTCCATCCACTCCGAAATTGCCACCCTCCCCCTTCACATTGAGGGCGTGAAGACGGTGACCTTCCGGGTGGCCTTCGCCCCCGCGCTCCTTGCAATGATGGATTCCCTGGTGACCTTGGGATTCCTCAATGATGACCCCGTCGAGATCCAGGGAAGGATGGTCACCCCCAAGGAGTTCACCTACAGGCACCTGGGCCGGTTCCCGGAGGCCACAGGCATGGACGAGAACAAGTCCCTCAGGGTTTCCGTTCTGGGAACCCAGGGAGGCCGGCGGCTGGAGAAACGCTACGAGACACTGGTGGTGAGCGACCCCGGGCGCTCCTTGAGGGCCACCGCCAGGTGGACGGGCTATCCCGCGGCCATCGTCATGGAGTTGATAGGGGAGTGTAGGATATCCGAGCGGGGTGTCTTCGCTCCGGAACAGGTGGTCCCTGTGGACGAGTTCTTTGCCCGCCTGTCCCAGGCGGGGATAGACGTCATAGAGAGCACCCACCCAGCCTGACAGTCTAGGCGGCGGCACCGGGGGGCTTGTCTCCCGGGTGCCCCTCATGCCCGGGCACGCCGAGTCGCTTCATCATCCTGTAGAGGGTGGACAGGCTGATCCCCATGGACCTGGCCACCCTTCGTTTGCCCTCCACGCTGTCCGGCTGGCCTCTGAGTGCCTCCAGGAGAAGGTCCCTCTCGGCCCGGGCCAGGCGCTCCCTCACTGAGGCGCCCGCTTCCTCCACACGGCACCCCTTTACCTGGCTGGGGAGGCTCGATACCTGGAGCACTCTGGACTTCTCGAAGTTCACTGCATATTCCATCACGTTCTGGAGTTCACGCACGTTTCCAGGCCAGTGGTAGGCCGTGAGAACCCCCTTTGCCTCCTCCGACAAGCCCCTGATTGGCTTGCCTAGAAGCTGGGAGTAGCGGGAGAGGAAGTGCTCCAGGAGCACGTGGATGTCTTCTGGCCGATCCCTCAGGGGCGGTATGTGCAGTGGTATTACGTTTAGGCGATAGAAGAGGTCCGCCCGGAAGAGGCCCTCCTTGACCCTTTCCTCAAGAAGCGCGTTGGTAGCCGCTATGATCCTTACGTCGATGGACGTGGGCTTGGTGGAGCCAACCCGCTCAACACAGCGCTCCTGGAGAACCCGGAGCATCTTGGGCTGAAGGTGGATGGGCATCTCCCCCACCTCGTCCAGGAACAGCGTCCCGCCATTGGCTAGCTCCAGCTTCCCGGGTTTGCCCCCGTGCCTGGCACCGGTGAAGGCCCCCTCCTCATAGCCGAAGAGCTCGCTCTCCAGCAAGGACTCCGGGATGGCACTGCAATTGATGACCTGGAATGGCTCCTTCCTCCTGGGGCTGGCCTCGTGGATGGCCCTGGCGAAGAGTTCCTTTCCCGTACCGCTCTCCCCCTGGAGCAACACCGTGGAACTCCCCGCCGCTACTATGAGAGCCTTCTCCTTCACCTCGCTGAGCCCCCGGCTGCACCCCTTTATGTCCTCAAAGCGCGTGACCCCATGTGCCGTGGTCATACGGGAGGCCGCCCGGAGTATGCTCAGGACCTCGCTGAAGGACTCCACTGCGCCGATGGTCCTCCCTCCAGCCTTCAGTGGATAGGCGGCGGACAGGAGGGTAGCTGGCCTTCCACCAGCGTTGTATGTTACCTCCCTGCCAGCCAAGGAAGCCCCCGTTCCCAGGCTCTCCAAGGCCAGGGAGCTGGGCAAGATCTCCCCCAGGGGCCGTCCCAGCAAGTCACCGGAAGCCAAACCCAGGATCCTCCCCGCAGCCTTGTTGAAGCAGGTAACTGTTCCCCGCTCGTCCACGGACACGATGCCCTCGCTCACGGCGTTGATTGCCGTGTCCAGCTGCTGGGAGGCTCTCTCCAGCTCCCTCATGGCATGATGCTCAGAGACCATGGTGGCCAGGAGATCGCACATCCGTGCCATGAAGTCGAGGTAGCTGACCTCGTTCCCCAGGATGATGTCCCGCTGCGCCTCGTCAAAGCCTATGAGACTCATGACGCCAACGCTCTTGCCGTCATAGATGATGGGGCAAAAGAGGCCTGCGGTGTAGATACAGTCTCCCCTGGCATCGCAGGGATCGCATACCCGGTGTTCCCCGGGGCGGGAAAAGGTGAAAGGCTGGCCGGTGGCCAGCACATGGCTGTTGACGAAGCCCCGCTTCTGCTTAACCCTGAGAAGACCCCTGACGCGCCCGGTAGCACCTAGGCGGTAGAGCTGGTCATCCAGGATTTCCACCTCTACCTTGAGGGCGGACGCCACGGCCTCAGCGAAGCGTTGAACCTTTGATCCCACCTGCCGGAGGCATGACATGACATCACCTCCCCCTTTAGGTTTCGGCGGGGAGCGCCAGGATCCCTTCCTACGGATGAGAAATGTTTCTCAACAATGACAATTTCACAGAAAGAAAGCCTGGCAGCATCACCAGGGCCTTGCCCGGAGGGTAGGGCAAACGCAGGGGGCAAAAGCAGGGTCCTGGGGAAATGGGCCAGCCAGCTACCCTATGCCGTGATCCAGGTGCCCTCGGACCCCGAAATAGCCTCCACCGCTTTGTCCAGGGAGGAGATGACAGCCCCTTCCCCCCCTGCCTCCACGAACCTTACAGCCGCCCTCACCTTCGGCTCCATGCTGCCCGAACCGAAGTGCCCCTGGGAGAGATACTCCCTGGCCTCCTTTACTGTCAAACGCGCCACCTGGACCTCATCCGGGGTCCTGTAGTTGAGACAAACCCTGGGAACGTCAGTGAGTATCACCAGGAGGTTCGCCTTGAGGACCGTGGCCAGCCTCTGTCCCGCCAGGTCCTTGTCGATGACAGCCTCCACACCCCTGTAGGAACCGCCGTCCCGCACCACAGGGATACCGCCGCCGCCGCAGGCCACTACCAGGAAGCCGGCTTCTACCATGACCTGGATGGCGGCGCTCTCCACTATCTCAGCTGGGTCCGGTGACGGTACAACCTTCCTCCAGCCCCGCCCAGCGTCCTCCTTCCAGGTCTCACCCTTCTTTGCCATGTACCTGCGAGCCTCTTCCTCTGTGTAGAAGGGCCCAACGGGTTTTGACGGTCTCAAGAAGGAGGGATCGCCCGCATCCACCACCACCCTGGTGATTATGGCCACAACCTCCCGCCTTATCCTGGCCTCCTCCATTGCCTCGGTCATGCCCTGCTCGATCATGTAGCCTATGAAACCCTGGCTCTCGGCCCCGCACACATCCAGGGGCATGGGCGGGACCGAACCCCGGCCAGCCTCGTTCTGGATGAGAATGTTTCCCACCTGGGGCCCGTTGCCGTGGGTGATGACCACCTCGTGTCCCTGCCTCAGAACCCTGGCCACCTGGCGGCAGGTGCGACGGACGTTCTCCATCTGGTCTTCAAAGGTGCCTGCCTGGCCGGGCCGTAGTATGGCGTTGCCCCCCAGCGCCATGACTATTCTCTTGGGGCTCATGCCCTTGCTCATGATCATCCTCCCCGGACTGACTCTAATAACTTGAGCCGGGGCAGGAGTGTAACCATACCTGCCCCAGGTAGTCTTAGTTCAATGCCCTGGCGGGATCTCCTCCAACCGCCTGGCAGAAGCTGCCTACCGGCCGGGCTCCGTTATTGCCTGAGCCTCCCCTTGCAGGCCCTGGCAGGCCTCGGCGGCGCCAACCTCGCCGACCAGGACCTTCCGCACCCACTTGGAGCCAGCCAGCATGACCTCAGTGAGCCTGGGGTGTGGCCTCGGGGACCTCCCATACTCCATTACCCAGGGATACACCATCTCCAGGGAGCCAGGCAGGTCCTGGCCGGCCCAGAGGGGATCTCCGCCTCCCTGGGCATACACCCTGGCACCCTCGCCAAGGGTCGCCCAGGCGAGGAAGGACATGGCCTCGCTCCTGTAGGGGGACGCGCTGTTAACCGCGAGGCCGGTGGTGTGAAGGTACATGCCCCTGGTAGTATACTCCCCCTCGTCAGCGCCTGGAGGGGGCGCCATCTCTATCTTGTCCCACGTGCCCGGCGAGTCCTCCCGGTCCGCCAGGGTGTCAAAGGCCCAGCTCCATGCCAGCCCCATGGCCGCCCTGCCCTCCCTGAGGGCCTCCACCACATCTTCGTGACCCTGGTTCTCCACCCCCGGGGGTAGCACGGCCTGGCGGTAGAGGTCCTCCAGCACCTTCATGGATTCCAGGGCCTCCTCCTGGTCCAGGGAGACCTCACCCAAGGGGCCCCGCCAGTCCCCCCCGTAGGACCACAAGATGCCCAGGTACGCGGCAAACCCCCACACGTCCAGCCTCCCGGGCCACGCCATCCCATACTCCGTGGGGGAATCGGAGTTGTGACGCTGGGTAAGGTTCCTGGCCACCTCCAGGGCCTCATTCCAGGTAGCCGGCGGCTCCTCCATGAGATCACTCCTGTAGAACATCACCAGCTGGTGGACACCGGTGGGGAACATGAGGGCCCTGCCATCCACCCTGACCGAGCCTGTCGTGGCAGCGGGGAGGGCCTCAAGTAGCGTTGCCACTCTTGTCCCTTCCGGGTCCACGTGGGAACCGGCGGGTTCCAGGTAGGGCTCCAGGCGCCCCAGGCTCAGGGATACCAGGTGCACGATGTCCGGGCGCCCCAACCGCCCCGCCAGCTGGGATACCACCCTCTCGAAGTACCCATCCTGGGGGAGCGTCTCAAGGCTTACCTCGAAGCCTGCATCCTTCGCCTGCCGCCGGTTCCACTCCTCCACGACCTTGGCCATGGCATCTGCCTCTTGCCCCGAGTACATCTGGACAACAACCGTAGTTACACCGGGAGCCTGGACAGGAGGAGGTGTGGAGCAGCCCACCACCATCACCGCCATAGCGACCAGACATGCGACCAAGCCCGTCTTCACCCTGGGAGACCTCCTCCAACCCGAGATATCTGGCCTGCAACAAACAGCAAACCTATTCCTCGCCAGGCTGAGGGCATCCTTCAGGAAGATCCTGCCCTTTCCCATGCTAGCCGTGGAATCAAGGAGTCCCGGGGCCCCCGGGCGCTCCCTACCGCCAAGGCCGCTGTTGTAGCCTGGACCCAGAGATGATATGGTAGTGGCAGGGTTCTGGAAAGAGCAGGGGGTTATCCCGGTTGAAGATCTCACGCCACGACGCACTCCTCTTGCTGGTAGTCCTCATATGGGGGGCCAACTTCGGTTTCGTCAAGATTTCCCTGAAGGAAATTGACCCGCTGGCATTCGGCGCCACGCGCCTCCTGCTGGGGGCCCCTGCCATGCTCCTGGTATTGCGGTTCTTCGAAAAGAGCGTGCTCCTGGAGGGCAACCGGTTCGTGAAGACCCGGGCCGACCTCGCTAGGTTCGCCGCGCTTTCAGTGTTCCTGGCCGGAGACTACGTGCTCTTCATCAAGGGGGTGGCCCTGACCACATCCGCCAATGCGTCCATCCTCTATTCCGCCAGCCCCATCCTCATAGCAGCCCTGGGCATAATCCGGGGCAAGAGACTCAATCGCCTTACCGTCCTGGGCCTGGCAACAGCCTTCTCCGGCGTTGTCATGGTGATCGCCTCCTCCAAGGGAACCGGCCTTCATGGGTTCTGGAACTCCGCCACTATAAAGGGGGATGTCATCATAGGCCTGGCCGTCGTGTGCTGGGCCTTGTTCACCCACTTCAGTACCACGGTCCTGGACCGCTACAGCGCCATCCGCGTCACGGCCTACGCCATGACGGGCGCCGCAGTGATCTCGGGCCTTGCCTCCTATGGCCCCCTATTGAACCAGGCTTGGGAGACTGTGTCTTTCATGGGATGGGCAGGCCTGGTCTACTCCACGGCGCTGTCCACCGTGGTATCCCTGGCCATCTGGTACTACGCAGTGTCGAAGATCGGGCCGTTGAAGGTTGTGGCGTTCCAGTACCTCATCCCCGTGACCGCCATCATCCTGGCCTTCGTAGTGTGGAAGGAAGCGCTCTACCCCTTCCAGGTGGTGGGCGGGGTCCTGGTGCTGGCCGGCGTGAGGTTTGTCCGCCTCTCCTAGCTGGACATGGCCCGCAAGATCACCCCGGCTCCCCTCTCGTCCTCCCTGGCAGTGCCACCGTGGTGACCGCCGCGGGAAGGCAGATGCCTCCCCTGATCCTGCCCCCCTCCAAGCTGTGGGAGGATCTGGCGCCTTCTTGCCGTATGGTACCCTAGTGGGCGCTCATTGCCCATGCCTTTGCCTGGGGAACCTGGTACATCGCCCGGGACCCCCATAGGGAGGGAACTAACGTGTCAAGGCTGGGCTTCACCGTAGTCCTCCCCCTCCTCGTGGTCCTGCAGGGCTGCTCCCCACAGGCAAAGGCCCCGGAACTCGAGGTGAAGATGGGCCAGTACTGGTGGGCGGAGAACCCGGATTCCTGGTACGAGGGGGACCAGTTCCCGAGTTCCCGGACGGAAATCGCCCTGGCGGTCAAGGCTCCCGGCGGCATCGACGACCTCCGGGTGGAATGGAGCCTCTCAGGGCCAGATTATTCCTGGGAGACCCGCCAGGAGGGAGACTGGACGGTTTTCACCCTGGTCCACATCGCTGCCCGGGAGGGAGACCCCGAGGCGTTCCTGCCTGTGGGTAGGCAGAGTGTGCGGCTGTATGCCCAGGGCCAGGTGGCAGAGTATCACTTCGATGTGGTCCCTTCGGCACACCAGCTTATGTACGAGGGTATCGAGGCCTACAGCGTCTCCAGGTACGGGGAGGCCATTGACCTGCTGGAACAGGCCCTGGAACTGGCAAGGGAGGAAAGCCGGCAGTACCTTGAGGCTGCCGGCCTTATGGATGATGAGATTGCCGTGAAGGAGGAGGAACGGCTGGCAGCAGACATATACTACTTCCTGGCCTATGCCTACAGGGATCACACCTGGGAGGACCCAGCTGAAGGCTTGACCAAGGCGGAGAACGCATGCCGGGAGGCGCTGAGGCTAGACCCCTACTTCCACCAGTACCACGCGCTCCTGGGAGATGTGTTGCGGCTCCAGGGCCGCTACTACGAGGCGCTCCGTGCATTCCAGGCAGCCATCGCCCTCTCGAAGGATGACCTTAGACTCCTGGATGACCCGGAACAAGACGCCAGCCTGCGGAGGGACCTCGCCTACCACTACTTCTGGATGGGGGTTACGCTCCAGGACTCAGGAAGGCTTGAGGAAGCCGGCCAGGCCCTGGCAGAGGCCGTGCGACTTTACCCCGGCCTCCAGGGCGCTATAGACCAGGTGCGCTAGGATGTATAAGTATTTGCTCTACTGTATACCAGCCCGCAGCCCCCTCGCGCCCCTTTGGGCAATCCTCCAGCATCGTGCGTTTTCTCTGGACAGGCGCCCGCCGCCCCATGTATACTGGAGGAAATTATGCACCTGTTGCCTGGAGGAGGCCCCGCCGTGATTTACAAGAAAGCAGCCATGGAAGACGTCCCGCAGTGCCATGACCTGATCCAGCACTACGCGTCCCAAGGCCTCATGCTCAGGCGGCCACTGATGATGCTGTATGAAGGGGTCAGGGACATGGTGGTTGCCGTTGACGGCACCAGGGTGGTGGGCACCGGGTGCCTGCACGTGCTCTGGCATGACCTGGCTGAGGTCCGGTCCCTGGCTGTGGAGCCTGCCATGTCCCGCCGGGGAATAGGACGGAACCTGGTGGAGTTCATGCTCAGGGAGGCCCAGGAGATAGGCATAGCCCGGGTATTCACCCTAACCTACCAGCAAGACTTTTTTGACAAGTGTGGATTTACCGTGGCCAGTAAGGAGCAAATGCCTCAGAAGGTTTGGAAAGAGTGCGTCTACTGCGACAAGTTCCACCGCTGCGACGAGACTGCCATGATAAGGCTGGTATTCCCCAATGGGAGAAACGCTTCTGAAATCCCCTTAGTGGAAAGGCCCAAGTGGAAGTGAGCCTCGACTGGATTGCCCGGGCCCTGGCCCTTGAGCCAGGGCCCTTTCCTTTCCACCTGCCCGGCGATTATGGGATTTCCGGTGAAGGCTCCCCTGACTGAAGTCAGGGGCTTTTAGGAGAAATCTCCAGGGCTTGCCTTCCCAAACCCAAAATGTTTAGCGCGGCATTGTGGTCACGATCTAAAACCATACCGCAACATGGACAATTGAAAACCCTCTCTGACAGTGGCATTTTCTGCCGGTGTCCACAACCGGAGCAGTCCTGGGAGGTATAGGCGGGGTTAACGGCCACAAATTGACGACCGGCACACGCTGCCTTGTACGCCAACTGTTGGAAGAACCCCGACCAAGCCGTGTCAGACAAGCTTTTAGCCAAACAGTGGTTGTGAAGCATGCGGTTGACATGTATATCCTCAACGGCAATCATGCCGAACCGGTTGACTATTTTACGTGAAAGTTGGTGAGCAAAATTTTGACGCTTCCATGCAATACGTTCGTGTACCCTAGCAACAACCTTCCGGCATTTCTTCCGTTCCGGCGTTCCTTTCTCAGCCTTCGACAATTTGCGCTGTGCTTTGGCCAGTTCTTTTTCCTCTTTGCGAAAGAACTTCGGAGCTTCTGTCTGTTCACCGGTCGAAAGCGTGGCAAAAGAATTAAGGCCAACGTCAACACCGACAGCATGATCGTTTTTCGGCAAAAAATCTTGCTCGTATTTAACGGAAAGCGTCACGTACCATTTGCCGGTGCCAGAGCGTTTGACGGTGCATATTTTCAGGTTGCCTTCGATCGGCCTGTGAAGAACAACCTTAATGCTGCCGATCTTGGAAAGCCGGAGCATATCACCGTCAAGGTTAAAGCCGCTTTGTGGGAAGGTGAAGCTATCATACCGGCCCTTGCCTCGAAAGCGGGGATAGCCAGGGTTTTCTCCAGCTTTAACTCTGCGGAAAAAGGCTTTGAAAGCAAGGTCGATGCGAACAGCAACATTCTGCAAGACTTGGGAGTGAACGCCGTTAAGAGAAGGACGCTGCCCCTTAAGTTCAGGAAGGCTTGTTGCCTGAGCGTGGTAATTGATGCTTCTTTGCTCTTGCTTGCATGCGTCCTTGCGTTGCTCAAGAAAATGGTTGTAGAGCCAGCGACATTCTTCAAGCCACTGGTTCATTTCTCGAATCTGCTTTAGGGTTGGGTAAATACGATACTTAAATGTCTTAAGCATGCCCATCACCCTGCTTAAATTGTAGCGTGTTGCACGAAAAGATACAAGCCGCCTTTCATCCCACCCTTAAAAAGAGTGGGTTTTCCCGGCGGGAGATCATAAAGTTAGGTCAGCATAGGTTACAATTGGGCCGGTTATGCAGGCTGAGAGTAGACGGTCAAAGAGTTCTGGTTGCCACCACCTTCGGTTGAACCGGTAAAGGTATTCATTCAGGTAGGATTGCAGGTGCTTCTTCATGGGCCCGTGATATGTGCCGGATATGAAGGCCTTGGCATTAGATACCACTGTATTGGCCCATTGAAGTGCCCTCTCAGCTTCAGAAGAGGACGAGGGTACGGCTTTGTGAGCGTAGCCCTGTCCTTTCAGCCGGGGGTAGACGTTCAACCCGTCAGTGGTCACAGCGCACCCGGGCAGTAGGTATCTGGCGAAATCAACGGCCGTCTCCTTGTTAATGCGGTCAACGACCAGTGCTTTGGCGTAGAGGGGCTTGCCATCCTCGGCGGTTGATACGGCAACGTACGCAGTGGCCTTTCCGGTTCCACGACCCTGCTTTCCGTTGGGTCCACCGGAAAATGCCTCATCCAACTGGATGAAGCCGGATAATTGATACTTGCCATCCCGATGGGACATTGCGGCCCTGATCTTGTGCAACATCAGGCAGCCAGTAGGGTAACTAACGTCAATATGGCCCATTAAGGCCAGAGCCGATATGCCTCTTTTGTCCTTGGCTGCGTATTCCCGCCAGGCCCAGGGCATCAAAGGAGCTGCGAGGGGCAAGACGGGAGGAACGCCCGAGGTGGCAGAGGGCCATGGCGGTCCCAGGAATATGGCCAAAAACCACTTTCGAAGCGGCGTACGGGTCTTATGAAAGATAGTGCCAGCAGTAAGAGAATCTTGATAATCACAACACCTGCATTGATACAGCCTTCGGCGCGATACCAGGTAGTATTCTTTGCAGCCACAGTGTGGACAAACGAAACCATCGGGCCACCGGGCGTTAAACAGATACTCATAACAGGCTTCTTCAGTAGAGAAGCGTTCCTGAAACTCTAAGAAACTCATGGGCTCCCCTCGGGCCATACTCTTGCCACCTCCCTGCGAACTGGTGTTCGCCTATATTATACTACAGGGCCCACCCGGAGGGAAGGCTTTCCTGAACATTGATAGCTATCTCATAAAATCTTAGATATCTGTGCAGGAACCGGAAGCACCGCGTCGAACAAGTTACTCATCAACGATGAGCACCTGGGGCTGGCGTGTAAGGCGGTTCCCCGGGGAACCCTGGTGACCCGGTTTTGGGTATCTCAGGCAGAATGATCTGGGGGGATGCATCTTGGCCAAGGTGCTGGTGGTGGGAGGCGGGTGGGCGGGTGTAGCAGCCAGCCTGGCAGCGGCCAAGGCTGGCGTTGATGTGGTCCTTCTGGAGAGAACCGACCAGCTGCTGGGAACCGGCCTCGTGGGGGGGATCATGCGGAACAACGGGCGCTACACGGCGGCTGAAGAAGCCACCGCCCTGGGCTTTGGCGACCTCTTCCAGTTGACGGACAGCGTCTCCCGGCATAGGGACATCGAGTTCCCTGGCCACCGCCACGCCAGCCTGTATGATGTGGCGCTGGCTGAACCAGCCGCAAGAATCCTCCTGGGGGCTCACCAGGTTGAGGTCTTGCTGGAGGCCAGGGTTGTGGACGCCCAGCTGGACGGTAAGGCCATTCGCTCGGTCGTTACGGCGGACGGGCGGGCCCTGGAGGCGGATGTGTTCGTGGAGGCCACTGGAACCGCGGGGCCCCAGGGCAACTGCCTCAAGTACGGGAACGGCTGCGTGATGTGCGTTCTCAGGTGCCCCACCTTCGGCCCTAGGGTGAGCCTGGCGGCCAAGGCAGGGGTCAAGGAGATGGTGGGCGGGACTGCCAAAGGCACCCTGGGCTCCATGAGCGGCTCGTGCAAGCTCTTGAAGGAGTCTCTTAGCAAGGGCATCCGGGAGACCCTGGATGCCCAGGGCGTTGTGATGGTGCCCATCCCCGAGGAAATGCAGAAGAAGGATGCGCTCCTAGTCAAGGCATGCCAGCAGTATGCCCTCCCGGAGTACGCGGAAAACCTCGTGCTGCTGGATACTGGCCACGCCAAGCTCATGGCCGCATACTTCCCCCTTGATAAGCTTCGCACCATCCCCGGGATGGAGAACGCCCGTTACGAGGACCCCTATGCCGGCGGCAAGGGAAACTCTATGCGCTACTTCGCCATCTCCCCCAGGGACGACTGCCTTAAGGTGGAAGGCCTCTCCAACCTCTTCTGCGCCGGCGAGAAGGCAGGCCCCCTAGTTGGCCACACCGAGGCCATCGTCACCGGAAGTCTCGCCGGTCATAACGCTGCCAGGCAGGCCCTGGGGCTCTTCCCTGTGGAACTCCCGGCAGACCTGGCCGTTGGCGACGCTATCAGATACGTGCGCCAGGAGATGGAGACGGGCGAAGGCCTCTTCCGGAAGTACACCTTCTCTGGATCCGTGTACTTCCAGCGCATGAAGTCCAGGGGGCTTTACACCACTTGTGCCCGGGAGATCCGGGAGAGGGTATCCAGGACAGGAATGGAGAGCGCCTTCGCCAAGGAACTGAGGCGTGCCAGGTGCCCGGCGGGTTCCTAGGACAAGGACTGGGCTCTGGACACCAAGGGGAGGGGTACCGCCTGCCAGGCGGTCACGCCCCACCGGGTTGAAGGCTGGCAAGGCTAGACCCATTCCTTGCAGGCCAGCTGCCCCTTGCCTAGGGCTGGCATCGCCATAGTGTAGTTGCCGGAGAGCACAGGAGACCCATGCCTCCGTGTTCCCGTGACTTTGGGTTTTGCTGCTAGAGGGCACATCACGCAAGCGAGGAGTGACCTGGATTGCTAGGAGGCGAGATCGTCGTCGAGATGCTCCGGTTATACAATGTAACGAAGGTCTTCGGTGTCCCCGGAGACACGAGCATGGCCCTGTACGATGCCATGCAACGCGCGCGCTGGCTGGAGCACGTGATGTGCCGGGATGAGCGTTCCGCAGGTTACATGGCAGACGCCTATGCCCGGGTCTCAGGGATGCCGGGGGTCTGCGAGGTACCAAGCGGGGGCGGGGTAACCTACGTGGCCTCGGCTGCGGCCGAGGCTGACGGCTCATCCATACCCCTTGTGATCCTGTCATCCGACGTGCCTGTCTCCAGCGACGAGCACTCCGCGTTAACCGCTCTGGATCAGGTCGCCCTCATGAGGCCCATCACCCGGTGGAGCCACAGGGTCACGCGGCCTGAAGCCCTCCCCTCAATGCTTAGAAAGGCCTTTCGCACGGCCACGGGGGGCCGGACCGGGGCCACACACCTGGCCTTCCCCGAGAATGTGCTCTCCGCCGAGGTTCGCCAGGATGTCTCTGGGGACCTGTACGGGGAGCCGGAGTGTCACCAGTATCCGGCCTTCAGGACAAGGCCCGATCCCCGGCAGGTGGAGAGGGCCATGGATGTTCTCATGAAGGCCGCCAGGCCAGTGGTGGTGGCAGGGGGCGGTGTGCTCCTCTCCCAGGCGTGGGAACAGCTGGAGACCCTGGCCGGACTCCTCTCAGCGCCGGTGGCCACCACTGTGAATGGCAAGGGGTCCTTTCCGGAGATCTCTCCCCTGGCACTTGGGGTCATGGGCACCAACGGGGCCGTGCAGGCAGCCAATGCCGCGGTATCCCAGGCAGACGTGCTGCTTTGCGTGGGGACACGGCTGAATGCCAGCATAACCATTGGCAAGGCACTCATAGACCCACTGGCCAAGGTTATCCAGGTAGATGTGGATCCCATCCAGCTCGGGAACAATGTCAGGGTGGAGGTGCCCATCTTAGGGGATGCCCGCCTGGCCCTGGAAGACCTGGCGGAGGCCGCCCGGGCGAGGATGAAGGCGTCAACTGGGGCCTCCCGTTGCTGGGCAGCCGCCCTGGACCGGGAACCGGCCTTCCTGCCCCTAGCCGTGCCCAAGGGAATCATGGACCCCCGCGAGGTCATAGGGGTGCTGGCCCAGACCCTTCCGGCTGAGACCATCCTTGTACTGGATGCCGGGACCCCCACACCCTACGTCATGGCTCACTATCGCCTGAAGTCCGCAGGCAGGAGAATTCTCGTCCCCAGGGCCCAGGGCTCCCTGGGCTATGCCCTGGGTGCGACACTGGGGGCCAAGATGGCAAGACCATCCTCTACTGTGGTAGGGCTCTTCGGCGACGGCAGCCTTGGGATGACCCTGGGTGAGATGGAGACCCTGAGCAGGCTGGGATTGCCGGTGATATGCGTGCACTTCAATAACGGGTGCTTCGGCTGGATCAAGGCACTACAGCGCCTCTACTACGGTGAGCGCTACTTCTCCGTGGACTTCTCAAGGGGTGTTGACTACGTGGCGGTGGCCCGGGACCATGGCCTGGACGCCATGAAGGCCCACGACAGGGAGAGCCTGAGAGGAGCGGTGAAGAGGGGCATGGAGAGCGGGCGACCCACCTTCATCGAGGTGTGCACGCCCTCCGCAGCAGAACAGACCCCCCCGGTGGCCCAGTGGCTAGCCGACGAGACCCTGCCACCAGGGCAAAGAAGGCGTAGCAGCTACTAGGAACCTGGCAAGGCGGCCGCAAAGACACGTTCTCTAGAGGGGTGCTCCCGGGCGCCCTATGGGTGTATCCCGTGGACGCCGGCGGCTCCTCCAGGCAGGCGGCATGGCTCAGCAGCACCCGGCGCCTCACCAGCGCCTCACCCCACCCGGAAGTGTAACCCCTCGCACACTCCGGGGGCTGTCCCCCTCGCTGTCATATTATGCCGCAGGTATCCAGGTGGTGAAACCGGACCCTCTGCCCGGGCCCAGGGAAGGATGGGGAGGAAGGATGTGCAAAGCCGCGGCCCTGCGGGCAAACGCCCTGTCCTCGGTATCTACCCGGGCAGGCCGCTTTCTTCTGAGTGGATGAGCCAGTAGGAGATAGCATCCACCAAGGCCTGCCAGCTAGCCTCGATGATGTTGCCGGACACCCCCATAGTATTCCAGGTGCGCTGTCCATCGGTGGACTCTATCATGACGCGCACCACCGACTCCGTACCATCGTGCCCGTCCAATACTCGCACCTTGTAGTCTGCCAGGCGCACCCTTCCGATGGAGGGGTAGAACTCTATCAAGGCCTTACGCAGGGCATTGTCCAGGGCATTCACGGGACCGTTGCCTTCGGCAGCGGCGTGCACCACCCTGCCTGCTACCATCAGCTTTATGGTGGCATCTGACATCATGCTGGTGCCAGGGCCGGGCAGAAAGGGCAGGGCCCCGCCTGGTGGGGCCATCTCCACAATGATCCTGAAACCCAGGTTCTCGAAGGAGGGGATTTCCTCCCCCAGGACCCTCCGCACCAGCAACTCGAAGGAGGCTTCAGCGGCCTCGTAGTGGAAGCCCTCGTGTTCCATGATCTTGATGCGGTCCAGTATTTCCGAGGCCACTCGGGCCCTGTCTTCGGGGGCAACCGCGATCCCCAGCTCGTCCAGGCGCATTAGGATGCTGCTCTTGCCCGCCAGCTCTGATACCGGGATCCTCCTGGTGTTTCCCACGGAGCCCGGTTCGATGTGCTCGTAGGTGGTGACATCCTTGGCCACGGCGTCTGCGTGGAGGCCACCCTTGTGGACAAAGGCATCCACCCCCACAAAGGGCTGGGAAAGGTCCAGCTTCTGGTTTGTGACCTCAGCCACGTAACGGGAGACCCGGGCCAGCTTCTGCAGGTCGCCGGGGTCCATGGATGGGTATCCCATCTTGAACACGAGATTGGGAATGATGGCACACAGGTCTGCGTTGCCACAGCGTTCCCCGTACCCGTTTATGGTGCCCTGGATCTGGATGGCACCGGACTTCACTGCCTCCAGGGAATTCGCCACGGCCAGGCCGCCATCATCGTGGCCGTGGAACCCCAGGGGCACGTCTAACCTTTCCCTGGCCGCCAGGACAGCTGCGGCTACCTCCCAGGGGAGGGACCCACCCGTAGTGTCGCACAGGATAAGCCTTGAGGCCCCCGCCTCCCGAGCCACCTCAAGGCAGGCCAAGGCATAGCCTGGATCCTCCTTGAACCCCGTGAAGTAGTGCTCAGCGTCGAAGAAGACCGCCTTGGAGTGAGACATGAGGAAGGCTATGCTGTCCCGGATGATGCGAAGGTTCTCGTCGAGGTTGGTGCGAAGCACCCTTGTGACCTGGAAGGCACTGGCCTTGCCCACCAGGGTAACCACCCCGGTGCCTGCCTCCAGCAGCATCCGAAGGTTTGCGTCCTCCTCCGGGGGGTTCCCGCCAGGCCGGCAGGTGCAGCCGAAGGCCACCAGGGTCGAGCGCTTCAAGGGCAGTCTGCCCGCAGCCTTGAAGTAGGCGGAGTCCTTGGGGTTTGACCCGGGCCACCCGCCCTCTATGTAGTGGACGCCCAAGCGGTCCAGTTCCAGGGTGAGGTTGATCTTGTCCTGCATGGTCAGGGATATCCCGGGTCCCTGGCAGCCGTCTCTGAGCGTTGTCTCATATATCTCGATCACTGGCTTTGCCTGACTGGGGATGGTCAAAGGCTCTCTCCTCCCTGCGGCAACCCTTGCTAGGTATGTTGACACGATGTTATCACCGGGGGGAAAAGCCTGTCAAGATGGCCAGAGGCCCCGGGGCAATAACGGAGGGAAACGAGGGGCAATAGCGTGGATTGGCGAGGCCTGCCCCGGCCAGGAAATGCCAGGGGGCTGAAGGGAAAGACAAGCGTCTAGCGAAGGTATCTTGTGGTAGCCCTTCCAGGGGCACCACCATATGCTAGACAGGGGGTGACAACATGGACAACAAGGGTGACTTCCTCGCGGGCATGATAGTGGGCGCGGTCATCGGTGCCGCTCTGGGCATCCTTTTTGCCCCAGCCTCGGGAAGTGAGACAAGGGCTCAGGTGGTGGAGAAGGGTGCGGAGATCCGGGACCTAGCCAAGGAGAAGGCCAAGGAGAAGTCAGATTCGGTCGTGAGCGCGACAAAGGATCTAATGGCGAAGCTCAGGGAGCGCCTCCCGAAAATCAGGGAGGTTCAGGATGTCCTGGACCAGGCCGCTGAAGAAATCTCCCAGGCCTAGGTCCACTATGACAGACAGGCTACTGGTGATAGCACTCTTGGTGTCCTCGCTCCTTAACACCGCGCTTCTTCTGGTGTTGTGTGTTGTGCTGCTCAGATTTCTATCCACCCTGTCGGGACTCCTCAAGGAGTGGGAGGGCGTCATAAAGCGAGGGGAGCGGGAGGTGCTGGCCACCATCTACTCGGTCCGGCGCAGCGTGAACCTGGTGTCCCTTGCCCTGGACAAGGGAACCCATCTCATGGAGAAGTACATGTTCGTGATGACGTGGAGGCAACTCTCCACAGGGCACAGGTGGTCCCGGCTCCTGGCAGCGATAGGATTGGGTTACGGGGCAATCAGGGCAATCCAGGGGCATGGCGCAAAACGACCCCCCGCTCCAGGGAACCAGGGTAAGGGGGGTTAGTCCAAAAAGCGGCAGGGCGCTTGCGGCGTGCCACTCAGGGGTCCCTTGCCGCCCACCCGCACAAAGCCCTCCATGACGCGCCAGGGGGCTCCGCGGGTGCACGCCTTCCGGGCTGGGGGGTTCCTGCCGTCTTAGCCCTGTTCCTATAATGCCCCTGCGAGGTAGTATCAGGGATGTCCAGTGGCTGCCTCCCTGACCCGCCAGGGCAACCATGATCCCCATCCCATGAGTAGCACCCTTCCGGTTAGGCCAGGGCCGTTGACCACGAGCGTCCTGTCCAAAGGGACAGCCTGAGGCTTCACCATGATGTGGCGGAATCCCAGGCCAGGAAGGGCAGGTGCAAGCACCTTCATTCCTCAGCACCGGGCCGGGCCCCCTCAGGGCCCAAGGGAAGCCAGAACCCGAAGACGGATCCCTTCCCCAGTTCTGACCTGCCGAAGACATCGCCCCCGTGGGCCCTGACCGCGTGCTTCACTACGGCCAAGCCTAGACCAGCCCCGGGTGTCTTCCGGGAGGGCTCCGCCTTGTAGAAACGCTGGAACACCCTGGGCAAGTGGTCAGCTGTCATCCCCGCACCCTGGTCCTCCACCTCGAGCAGGACCCTTCTAGCCTCCAGTCCCAGTCTCAGCCTCACCCGGGTCCCCTGCGGGGAGAACTTGATGGCGTTGTCCAGGAGATTGACCACTGCCCTTCTCAGCATCTCTGGATCCCCCCGGAGGGGCACCGGATGCCCCTGGCTCTCCAGGGCAATCCCCTTGGCCCTGGCTACGGGCTCCATCTCCTTCATGGCCTGGCAAACGAGACCCCACAGGTCCAGGTCATCCTGTCTCACCCTGTCCTGGCCTGCCTCGATCTCCGAGAGCACAAGCATCTCATTGATCATGTAGGACATCCGGTCTGACTCGCTCACGATCCTCCGGACGAACTCCCTGGCCTCCTCGGGTTCCTCCAGGGCACCCATTTCCAGGCACTCCGCCAGTGCCTTAACAGCCCCCACCGGAGTCTTGAGCTCGTGGGACAGGTTGGCCACCAGCTCCTGCCTCAGCCGGTTCAGCCTGGATACCTCCGTAATGTCCTGTACCGTAATGAGGAGTCCCTTGCCGCCCTGGTCTGGAACCCATGCCGCATGTGCCTGGAGCACCTGGTCCCTGGGAAACACGGTGGTGACTACGCCAGATGATTCCTCGTTCCTGGATAGCGAGGCACGAACGAATACCAGCACCTCTGGGGTCCTGCCCAATGCCTCTGGGCCGAAACCTTCAACCCGGGAGAGCCCAAGGAGCTGGCAGGCCCTGTCACTGGCCTGGACGATCCTTCCTGCCTGGTTAAACAGGATGACCCCGTCTGCCAGGTGATCCAGTATGGCCCGTTGCCGGTCTCCCTGGCGGGATAGAGCCTCTACGTTGGACCGTACGGACCGAGCCATGGTGTTCAAGGCCTTGGCTACACCCTCCAGCTCGTCATCAGTGTTAACCTCGGCGGTCACACCGTACTCCCCTGTAGCCAGCCTCCCGGCGACCCACGCCAGGTGTTTCAAGGGGGCAATGATCCTGTTGGCCACCAGGGGAGCCAGGGCAAAAACCCCTAGAACACAGGCTATGCCTCCGGCCAGCAGCGCCAAGCCAATGGCGTTAAGGCGAGACTGGACCTCCTTGAGACTGAGGGAAACCCGTACTACCCCTCCCGGTACCTTGACCGCCACGTACATCATGTCCAGTCCCGTGGTGGAGCTGGAGCGAGTATCGCTGCCAACCCCCTGGGCCAGCGCCTTTGCCACCTCAGGCCTGCCAGAGTGGTCTTTCATCGTGGCAGATGGCTGCAGCGACTCCCCTACCACCACCCCGCCCGCCTGGATCAGGGTGACACGGCATTCCAGGATCTGGGACATCCGGGTGGCCAGGGCGTCACCCTCTTCTCCGGGACCCTGGGGCAAAGGTCCCATGACCTCCGCAACTACCCGGGCGCGCCGGGTCAGGTCACGCTCAAGGTTGGCGGTGTCCAGTGCCTCCAGGTGCCTCAGGACCAGAAGGCCCGTGACGAGAAGGACGAGTACCATAACCAGGGTGAACCAGGTCAGCAACTTCCACCTTATGCCCTTCATGGAATCACCAGCCTGTAACCGACACCCCTGACGGTCTGTATTATGTCCGGAGACCCAGAGGCCTGGGCCAGCGCCTCCCGGAGCCAGTGGATGTGCACGTCCACCGTGCGTGTCTGTCCAAGGTACTCATATCCCCACACTCTATCGAGGATCTCATCCCGGGACAGCACCTTTCCCGGGTTCTCGGCCAGGAGAAGCAGGAGCTGGAACAGCCGTGGGGTGAGATCGAGGGAGACCTCATCCCACCGGGCGTTGTAGGAGCCGGGCATGAGCACTAGAGGGCCCACGCTCACCGCCTCCTCAGCCCCCGCTTGGCGCCGGAGCACCGCCCTTATGCGGGCCAGCAACACGCTGAGGTTGAAAGGCTTGGATACGTAGTCATCGGCGCCCGCCTCCAGCCCCACCACCATATCCATTTCACCGTCCCTGGCGGTGAGCATGATGATGGCGGCCCTCACACGGGCTTTGATTTGCCGGCAGACCTCAAGGCCCGACTTGCCTGGGAGCATCACATCCAGGAGCACCAGGTCAGGATGCTCACTCATGGCCATCTCCAGGGCCTTCTCACCGTCATAGGCCACGGAGACATCGTAGCCTTCCCTGGAGAGGACGTAGGAGAGGGATGCCACGAAACTCTCTTCATCGTCTACCAGCAATACCTTGAGATTCCTCCCCACCGGCGTACCCCCTCAGCCCTCCGGGGTCATGCCCTCAAACTCCTTTGCCTTCCTGCGCAACCCCGTAACATTGTAGATCACGGTCTCCGCTATGTTGGTGGCGTGATCCCCCACCCTTTCCAGGTGACGCGCCACGAAGAGGAGGGGCAGCGCCTTCCCGATTGTCTTGGGATCCTGCATCATGAAGACCAGGAGTTCCCGGAATATCTGCCAGTGCAGCGCATCCATCTCCTCATCCCGGGCACATACCCTCTTGGCCAGGTTCATGTCCTCGTCCTTCAGGGCGGTGATCCCGTCTTTGAGCATTTCCTGGGCTATGCCTGCCATCCTGGGGATGTCAATCAGGGGTTTCAGCAGTCCCTGTGAGGCAATCTCCGGAACAGCCCTCGCAATGTTGGTGGAGAGATCTCCCACCCGCTCCAGGTCTATGACATTCTTTATGGCGCTCACCATTCGCCTCAGGTCTGAGCCCACCGGTTGGTGGCGGGCAATAAGTAGCACTACCTCGGCCTCAATGCCTTCGGCGAGGCGGTCCACCCGCTGGTCCCTGTCCACTACGTCCTTGGCCAGTTCGAGGTCACCGGTCTTCAGTGCCTTGACAGCGTCAGACAACATGGCCTCGATGAGGCCCTCCTCCTCCAGGAGCAAGCCGTACAGGACGTTGAGACCTTCATTGAAGGCAGTTCTTTGCATGAGCCTCTCCTCCTTCTTAGGAGATCAACCAAAGCGCCCGGTAATATATTCATTGGTACGTGGATCCGAAGGGGATGTGAACATGACCCCGGTGTCATCCGCTTCAATCATGGTCCCCCCCAGGAGGAAGGCCGTGACATCGGATATCCTTGCGGCCTGCTGCAGGTTGTGGGTGGCTATGATCACAGTGACCTGTTTCTTCAGGCTGACCAGGAGATCCTCGATCCGGGCGGTGGCTTGGGGGTCAAGCGCGCTACAGGGCTCGTCAAGGAGAACGACCTCGGGGTTGACCGCCAGGCAGCGCGCAATGCAGAGTCTTTGTTGCTGGCCCCCGCTGAGTTCCATGGCGGACCGGTGCACCCTGTCCTTGACCTCATCCCAGAGGGCGGCCCTCTTCAGGCTCTCCTCCACGATCTCCGCCAGCACCCTGCGCCTTTTCTGCCCATGCACCCGGGGACCATAGGCCACGTTTTCGAAGATGCTCTTGGGAAAGGGGTTGGGCTTCTGGAACACCATCCCCACCCGGGTCCTCAGCGACACCAGGTCCTGGCCGCCATCGTATATCCTCTCTCCCCGGAGCGTTATGTCACCTTCCCGGCGGAAACCCAGGATCAGGTCGTTCATACGGTTCATCGACCTCAGGAGGGTGGACTTGCCCGAACCCGAGGGCCCAATCAGTGCGGTGATACGGTTTTCGGTAACATCCAGGTTTATGCCGTTCAGGACCTTTGCACGTCCAAACCAGAGGCTGAAGCCCGTTGCCTGGATTACGGTATTGCCTGGTGGTTTATCCATTTCTGGCCTCTCCCCTTCCAATCCCGCGGCGCACAACAAAGGCACTGGCGTTGAACAATACAGCCAGGAACAAGAGAGCGAGCACCGTGGCCCAAACCCGCTCCTTTGGCATCTGGGGGATCTGAGTGGCAGATACGTAAAGGTGATAGGGCAGGGCCATGAACCGGCTCATCGGCCCCTCCGGTAACCTGGGGAGCACGAAGGCCACCCCTGTAGCAAGGATAGGGGCGGTCTCCCCAACGGCCCTCCCCATGGCCAGGACGGTCCCGGTAAGGATACCCCTTTTGGCCTGGGGCAGCACTACCGTGTGGATGGTCTGCCACTTTCCCGCCCCCAGCGCCAGGGCGGCCTCGCGGTGGGTCTGGGGCACCGCCAGGAGGGCCTCCCGGGCGGCCGTGACCACCACCGGCAGGCTCAGAAGTGACAGGGTGAGACAGGCCGAGAGGAGCGAAGGACCGAACCTGAGGAGCAGCACAAAAAAGGCAAGGCCGAAAAGGCCATACACGATGGAGGGCACCCCGGCCAGGTTTACAAGGGCCAGGTTGATGAGGCCGACACCCGGGCCCTTCCGGGAGTACTCAGTGAGGTAGATGGCAGCCATGATCCCCAGCGGCAACGTGAAGACACACGTACCCACAAGGAGCCAGAGGCTCCCTAAGAGCGCGGGGAGTATTCCCCCTTCAATGGCACGGTTCTTCGGCATAGCCGTGAGGAACTCCCAGGACATCCCCGGAACCCCCCTGAGAACAACGTAGGCCAGGATGGCAATGACGGTGAACATGGCCAAGCAGAAGCATCCAGTCACCGTCAAGGCCCACACGGTCTCACGCCTGCCTGAACCGAACCAGTAAAGGTTATGCATGTTCCGTACCTCCCTCCCTCTTGAAGGAGCCCCAGGCAGCCACCGTGGACAGGGTCATGGTTATGAGAAAGAGCACCACACCGATGCCGAAGAGCGCCCGGTAGTGGTCTGATCCCACCACAGCGTTATTTACCTCCGCCGCCAGGGTGGCGGTCATGGTCCGCATGGGCTGGGCTATTCCCGAGGGCACCACGGTTCTCCCTCCTGCCACCATGAGCACGGCCATTGTCTCCCCCACAAGGCGGCCTGCCGCGAGGAGCACGGCAGAACGAAGGCCAGACCACGCCGCCGGCAATGCCACCCGTACCAGTGTCTGCCAGGGTGAGGCGCCCAGGGCTAGGGAGGCAGCCCAGTAATCCTCTGGGACACTCTCCAGTGCGTCCTGCCCTAGGCTCATGATGGTGGGAAGCACCATTACCGCCAGCACCAGCGAGGCGGTGAGCCCTGTGAGACCTGTGGCAAGGCCCAGCGCCTGTTGTACGAAGGGGGCCACAATGGTAAGACCGATGAAGCCCATGACCACCGAGGGTATCCCTGCCAGGATCTCAAGACAGGCCCTGGCCACCACCTTCACATGACCCCTGGCAATGTGCGCCAGGTAGATGGCACCTCCCAGGCCAACAGGGAAGGATAAGAGCAGGGCCGTCAGGGATATCCAGGCCGAACCCATTATGAAGGGGAGGATCCCAAAGGTGGGAGGCTCCGATACAGGGTACCACTTGGGCCCGGCGACAAAGCCCCAGGGGTTCATAACCCGTGCCAGGGGCCAGACCTCAAGGAGCATGAAGGCGAATACCAGCGCTACAAAGGCCACCACGGCAAAGCCCGAGGCGGCCGCCACGTTCATGGCTAGCCTCTCAGCGGCCCGTACCCTTGCCCGGGAACCGGGAAAGGCAGCCGGTATCCCGGCTGCTTTCCCCCCAGGGCGAGGCCAAGCGGGCGGAGAGGCGGGAGATTGCCCCCCCAATGTTATAGGCCCCCCTTCACTTGACGGGCACGAAGTCCAGGTCCAGGACGATCCCCTGTCCCTCCGGTCCCAGCATGAAGTCCACATACTCCTTGATCAAGCCAGAAGGCTGGCCGTTGGTATAAACCTGAAGCGGCCTGGCAAGGGTGTAGGTCCCGCTCTTGACCGTCTCGATGCTGGCCATGACCGGGTTGCCGCTGGCATCAGGTATGCCCAGCATCTTCACCTTGCTGGGGTCATAGTAACCCAAGCCGATGTAGCCGATGGCGTTGGGGCTCTGTTCCACCTCGGCCACTACGGCCGCGGTGGAGGGCAGCATCTGCACGGCGTCACCGTACTCGGCATCCTTGTGGCCCATCTGCACCACATGCTCCTTGAAGAACACGTGAGTGCCGGAGGCCGTATCGCGGGCCAGCGCCGCTATGGCGAGGTCAGGCCCGCCCAGCTCTTTCCAGTTGGTTATCTGCCCCCTGTAGATGGCGCCAAGATCCTCCATGGTTATGGAGTCCAGGGGATTTGAGAGGTTTACCACAACCGAGAGACCATCCCAGGCCACCACGGTCTCCACCATGTCAACTCCGTTAGCCCTACCCTCCTCGATTTCCGAGTCCTTGGCCTTTCTTGATGCCTGGGCTATGTCGGTGTTCTTCTGCATCAGGGCCTTGATGCCCGTGCCAGAGCCGCCGCCTTGAACAACTATACTCACTTCAGGATGCTTGTCCATAAAGGCCTCAGCGAAGGTGGCACCAAGGTTCACCATGGTATCGGAGCCCCTCACATCTATGGAGCCCTCAAGCGCCACGGGCTCCACCTTTGCGGGCTCCTCAGAGGGCTCTTGGGCGGGAGTCGGGCTGCCGCCACATCCTGCCACAACACTCACCAGCACCAGGACACAAGCCACACTCAGACCCCTTCTGGATATCATTGAACTACCCTCTCCCATCATAATGGATTGTGCTCTCACACCCATGCTACAACGGAGAGGGCAGGCTGTCATCAAGCCTGTGTTCAAGAAGGGTTAAAGTAAGGTTAAGAGTGCCGGTGAAAAATTGAATGCCTCTTCCCGAGCCTGGGAAGGGAAACGTCCACAAGGGGAGGCAGGGCAGCCAAACGGTCTCCCGGGGGCTTCCAGGGTCACGGGGATTTAGCGATTCTGCTGCGCGAGCACCTTTTCGACCTCGCAGGCCGGCATCGGCTTGTGGAAGTAGTAGCCCTGGATCTCGTCACACATCCGCTGGGTCAGGAACCTCACCTGGCACTCCGTCTCAACCCCCTCGGCGATCACGTTCAGCCCCAGGTTGCTCGCCAGGACAATGATGGCCTTGGTGATGGCCTCATCCCTGTCGCTCACTGAGATACCGTGGACGAAGGGCATGGCGATCTTGATACGGTTTATGGGCAGTTGCTTCAGGTAGTTCAGGGCCGAGTACTCGGTCCCGAAGTCATCGATGGCAATTGTGATGCCCAGTGCCCTGAGGGAGGTCAGGATCTCCACCATGTGTTCCGTCTCCTTCATGAGAACGCTCTCGGTGATTTCGATCTCCAGCTGGCGGGGGTCCATATCCGTCTCCTCCAGGATCCCCGCCACCTCCCCAACAATGCTAGGGCTCTGGAACTGGTACATCGAGAGGTTCACAGCCATGCGGATCCTGGCGACGCCACGCTCTCTCCACTTCACGCTCTGCCTGCAGGCCGTGCGTAGCACCCAATCTCCAATGGAAAGGATCAACCCCGTCTGCTCCGCAATGCGAATGAACCGGCCAGGGGAAACCATCCCCATCTCAGGGTGGTGCCATCTCAGAAGCGCCTCCACCCCGACGATCCTCCCCGTGCTGCAACTCACCTGTGGCTGGTAGTGAAGCACCAGTTCATTGCGCTCCAATGCACGGTACAGGCTGTTGGTGAGTTTCATCGTCTCCATTACTTCAGCCTTCATAAGCGAAGAGCAAAACACACACCGGTTCCTGCCCTTCTCCTTAGCCTTGTACATAGCAATGTCAGCGTTCTTGATGAGAGTGTCAGCGTCTTCGCCATCGATGGGGTAGATCGCCACCCCCAGGCCCGCGCTCATGTGGAAGTCCTGGTCCTCCAACTTGAAGGGTTTGTCGAAGCTGCGCAGGATCTTATCCGTTATCCTGGTGACAACAGCTGCATCCGTAAGGTTCTGCAGCAGGATGATGAACTCGTCTCCACCCAGCCGCGCGACAGTGTCACTCTGCCGCAAGGTGCTCTTCAAGCGTTTGGACACCTTTCTGAGCAGCTCATCCCCTTGCGCATGCCCCATGGTATCGTTGACTCTCTTGAAGGCATCCAGGTCCAGGGACATGACCGCAGCCGGTCTCTCAGCCCTTCGCGACTGCCTTATGGCTTGCTCAAGGCGATCCGTGAATAGCAGCCTGTTCGGAAGTTCCGTCAGGTGATCGTGATAGGCCAGGTGCTCGATCCTCTCCTGTATCCTCTTGCGCTCGATGATCTCGGCCCTTAAGAACTCGTTGACCTTGGCTAGCTCCTCGGTCCGCTCCTTCACCTTTCTCTCCAGCTCGTCATGGGAGCGCCTCAGCGCCTCTTCCGCCATCTTGCGGTCAATTATGTCCCTGAAGGTACACACGTACCCAAGGCTATCGCCCCATTCATCTCGCATGACCGAGATGGAGAAAAGGGTGGGAAGCCTCTCCTGCGTCTTGGCAATCATCGTTGTCTCCTCAAAGTGAACAGAACGGTCTTGACTACCAGCCGGGCCTGTCCCAAAGACTTGGCACTCTTTGGGAAAGAGCATCTTCACGGGCTGGCCCAGGAGCTCATCCTCATCATAGCCCAGGAGCGCCTGTGTGCTCGGGTTAGTCATCCTTATGGTATCGCTGGTATCCACGACAAGCAGGCCTTCCTGCATGGTTCGCAGGATGTCCTTGGATGCGTTCTCAGGGGTCAGCGGCATGAGCCGGTACTTCCTCATCGCCTGCCAGATGCCCAATGCCGGTACGAGTGCCACGATCACCGCTATGCCCGGGATGACCGCCGCCCCCAGGACAGGTAGGACGATGTCCGTAACGTAGCCTATCAGGAAAGCAGCCATGACCGTCGATGCGATCAGGGTCGCCTGCTTCTTGTGTCTGGCATGTGCGGACCTTCTCCCCCAGTACCATGTGAGGCCAAGACTGGTGATAACCACGGCCGGGCAATAGAGGTTGAACGCCCAGCCCCACCCGGTATTCACACCCAGGTTGTACCAGCCCCAAGCCGTCTTGACCAGGTTATGGTGTGCCGTGGCCATGCTGTCAGAGAGCGAGAACACGTAGACCCAGACGGCCGCAGGGAGGTAGACAAGGGGATAGGTCCACCCCTTGCGTACCAGCCAATGTGTCTCGGTGAGCACCAGGAAAAAATGCAGCATCACGCTATAGACTGTTGACCAGCCAACGGCGCCAACCCGCCGCCAGAACAAGGCCGCCTCCATGCTGGGGGCGTTGAGCGCAAAGGCAAAGGCAAAGGCCCATATGCCAAGGCAGGCGCAGAGGGCCAGGAACGTCATGCTCAAAACGGCCCTGCGGTCGAGCCAGAACACGCAGGCTCCCAGGTATAAATACACGACGCTGCTAAAGAAAAGGAGCAAGGACAGGGACAAAGACAGAGTGCTCATGCTGGTGCGCCTCACTCGAGATGGGCTCGTTGGCACCCTTAGCTGGCACAGTCTCCTATGGATCAACGAGCTTGAGCCTTGGGTTCAGGCAAAGGCCTGCGATCTTCCTTGCCTGGAGCGACCTGGCCAGACGGTACCCAATGTCTATATCGAAGGAATTGTGAATGCTGTTAAGTCCGGGTATTCTGGCCGGGCTTGCAGCCCATGGACAACGGGTGAAGCGCTGGTGCTAGAGGGGAAGAGAAGAGATAGGGCGGAAGGATAACGCGTGGACATGGGGGTTGGGTGGGAGACGGGATGATCCCCAAGGGGCGAGGGGCCTTGGCACGCCAAGGTCTTGAACATTCTAGCCTGTCAAGGCGGCCAAGTTGCAGGACTGTCGTAGGACGGCAGGGGAGGCGAAGGTGCGGCAAACGGAGAGACTGCCTTGATAAGCCTTGTTTTCACAGTGCAGGAGAGTGATTCCTGGTAACACGGGAGATGGCTCTAGGCAGGCTGGGGCTAGCGGGAACCGGCAGAACCCATAGTGGGCACCAGGCGGACGGGATCTGCAAGCACCAGCACCTCCTGTCCCCGGGGCTGCCCTACCAGGGCCACCTCCAGGGCCTCGTTGAGGCTGGGGGCCGGCTCCATGAACATGTCCCTGAGAGTGGGCGCCCCGATCCCTGAGGATACAGTTACCACGCGAGCCTTCAGGAGTGCCCTTGCCAGTATGAACGCAGTATTGGAGCCTTCAGTGAAACCCTCCAGGCGGAACCTTTCCACCACGTCCCTAGGCGACGAGGCATCCTTGAACCACTGGTAGAAGGCACCCCCTCCCACACCCTCCCTGCACTCGGCCACCAACACCAGATTACCCCCATCTTCCACAACCATCTGGGCTATGGAGAGCGCCTTTACCGACTGGTACAGGTCGATGTCCCTAGGGTAACCCCCTGGGCTTACAACAACCACGCCTGCGGCCCGTTCCACCCTGGCCGTGTAGAGGTCCTCGGCCAACCTCACTCCAGCTTCAAAAGCCTGGACAATGTGGCCTGCCACGACTGCCACAACACTGGAATCATCCACTGGTATCACGTTCAGCATGAAGTCCACGCCCACCTTCAAGGCCGCTTCCTGGGCCTCCTCGTGAAATGGATTGCCATGGATGATGCCGGGCGCCGGGTCAAACATCCTTATGGGAAGGGAGTGATGAATTACCAGGGTCTTCTCGCCGGCAACCCCTGGGAGGATGCTCTTCCGGCCCCCGCTGTAGCCGGCAGCCTGGTGGGGCAGGATGACCCCGGTGACTATCTTGTAGGAAGCCCTGGCCACCTTGGCGTTGATGTACAGCGGGACCCCCCTGGTGGTGGTTCCCAGGAACACCAGGTCCTTGGCTCGCCAGTCGTGGTTCTCTACCCGCAATGATCTGGCCAGGTCATCCCCCAGGATACTCAAGAGCTCACCGGGAGTCGCAGGCCGGTGACTCCCGGTAGCTACCACCACGGTCACATCATCCCGGCGAACCCCAGCGCTGTCCAGTTCCTCCAGTATCTCCTGGACCATCAGCCTGGTTGGCGTGGGCCTGGTGATATCGTTGATGATGATTACAACCTGCCCCCCGGCAGGAGCCGATTCACTGATGCGTTTAGCGCCTATGGGTTTAATGAGGGCCTCTCTTATGGCCTCGCGGGTGCCGGCCGCCCCAGGCGGCACCCTGGTCTCCAGAACCCTGGCCTTTACCCCTGGGGGCAGGGGTATGCTCAGGTGCCCACTGCCGTACGGTACGGATATGACCATGGACCGGTCCCCCTTAGAGTACTCTCCTGGGCAGAAGCCTTCGCTCTATCTTGCTCGAATCCTCCACCGGCCATAGCGTGCGGGCCCGGGTAGACTTATGAGGCAGGGGTTTCACAGGGACCGGGCGAATAGGGCCAGTAGTCTTGGGCCGAGGTGCCCTTGCCCTTGTGTCCCCGTATCCCTTGGAAGAAACCTTGCTGGACCGGGGAAGATATGCACGGAGGTGGAAACGTGCGCTGGCTTTCTTCGCCCCCCTTGCTCTACTGGTTCCTGGTGTGCGTGCTAGTGGCCTGGGCGGCGGGGTGCGCCAGGAGCGCCGCTCCGGACCCTTCACCTGGCCTGGAGGGACTGCCTGCTGGCATAGAGGAGCCGGGAGGACAAGAGAGCAATACCCCCGGCCCGGCACAGGCACAATACTGGGAGCCCTTCCTGTTCCAGCCTGGCCAGTACTTCAAGTACGAGATCAGCAGTGGACCCCGGGATGGCACCTGGACAACCGGTTGGTTCTCGGTAGACTTCGTGGATGCCCAGGACGGTCATATCACCGCCCGGTGGCAAGGGGAAATGGATGGGGGGTCTTTCTCTTCCACGCTGACGGCCCCTTCTGAAGACGTCATGGCTCACATGCTCTTTGGCCTGATGATGCAGCCCTCCGCGGCACCGGTGGTCTCCACCCTCCTGGCACCCTGGTGGGGGATTTTCTTCGTAGGCCATAGCTGGGAACTGGGAGCCGGGTGGTCCTTCCGTTCTGACCTGGGCTCATCCTCCTTCGAAATCGTTGAACTGCGGGAGTACGCCGGGGTCCAGGGCTACCTTGGCCGGTGGGTGGAGGACGGAAGCCTCAAGGCGGAGGTGTGCGTTGCCCCTGGTGTCCCCCTGGCCCTGTACGTGAGGATGGAGAAGGATGCGGAAATCCAGGAATCCCGGCTGGTGGAGTACAGGCCGTCCCCCTAGACTCCATTAAAGAGGTTCCCCCACAGGATCGCAGCGGGTGATCCAGCGGGCCTGTAACCCAGGGGATCACCTGTTCCCGCTCTCTTAGAGAGGCCAGGTTCCTGGAGCAAGACCTACAGGCAGATCATCTCCTTGGTGACCTTGTTCAGCGCGTTGCCCTTTCCCTCTTCTACCAGGACGATATCCTCTATCCTCATGCCAAACTTCCCTGGGAGGTAGATGCCCGGCTCAACGCTGAAGGCCATACCGTTCTCCAGCACCACGTCATTCCCTTCCTTGATATAGGGGGCCTCATGCACCGCCATCCCAATGCCGTGCCCGGTGCGGCTCAGGAAGTAACGTCCGTAACCTGCCTGGGATATCAGGTCCCTGGCGGTCCTGTCCACGGCACCGGCGGTTACCCCCTGCCTTACCAAGAGCTCAGCCTCGCTATTGGCCCTGAGCACAATGTCGTAGATCCTCTCCTGTTCCGGGCTGGGCTTTCCCACGAATACCGTCCGGGAGATGTCGGAACAATAACCCTTGTAGCGGCACCCGAAATCCAGGACTATGATGTCATTCTCCTGGATGACCCCCTTGTCATCGTTGTAGTGAGGCCGGGAGCTGTTGGGCCCGGAGGCAACGATGGGATTAAAGGCAAGTCCCCCCGCGCCCTTGTCCTCGAATAGCTCCTTTATCCTCCTGGCGATGTTCCCTTCGGTCATCCCAGGCCTTATGCACCCCACTATGTCCTCAAAGACACTATCCGCTATGCGGGCGGCCCCTTTGAGGCATTCCACTTCGTCCTGGTCCTTGATCTGCCGCACAGCCTCCATCACGCCGGTTCCATCCAGCAGTTCAGCACCAGTCTCCGCCTTGATGGCAATGGCGTCAACGGCCCTGATTACGTCGCTCACCCCGATGTTGCTCTTCTTGAGCCCGTAGATCTGGCCGGCCTCCCTCAAGGCCTTCAGAAACCCCTCGGCATCATCCCACACAAGGATGGTTTCACCCTCCCCCATGGCCTCTCGGGTTTCCTCGTAGTAGAGCTTTGGGCAGATGAAGAAGTGCCTCCCGTCACTGAGTATGGCGAGGGCCTTGAACCGCGCGCAGGCCATGGAACTCAAGCCGGTCAGGTACTCCAGATCAGTGCCTGTACCTATGAGGAGCAGGTCCATGCCCCTCTCCTTCATGCCCGCGGTGACCTGGCCGATCTTCCTGGAAAGCCTCATCTTGAACATCTCCTCCGGGATTCGTTTCTCTGGAGCCCACTTCAGTCCAGCACTCTTCTGGACGGCCTTCGCACCTGTGTGGCTTTGCACCATATTCTTCACCTTCAACGACCCCACGCACACCACTAGCTCCGCCTTGTGACAACCGGCTATCCGTTGCGCATTGTCTCGCATGTTAAGAGGCCCTTACGCCTCAATGCATGCCAAACCTTGTAGGGTTAGTGTTGACACGCTAACAGAAAACCAGGGAACCACCAGCACCACGAGGAAGTTTTAGTACTTGGTCCCGCCCTCATTGAGATTGGTCAGTAATGTCCAGGCCCGCATGCGCCTTGAATCTCTCCTCCAGCCTAGCCAGGTCTACCTTGCCTCTGCTGTCTCCTTCCATCCAAGCCCTGGCACACTCCACTCCGCCCTCAATGAATTTATCATGGACACCTGCACCGGCTATGTGGAGGTGCTTCCGCCTCATGCCCTTGTTGGCTCTGACCGCCTTGATCTCATCCACAAGGTAGCCTGTGCCAGCCTTCTTGTCCCCAGGTATCTCGATGCCCGGGACAGGCGTTATGGGCGCAGGCGCCTGTACGCTGCCGCCGGTTTTGTGAGAGGCACATTTAACAGGTATCTCGTGCTGAAGAACCGATGTCCTTACCATGCTTCTTGACCACTATAGGCACGCCTTCCAGGATGAACTGCTGGGTACCGTAGAGCCGTTCCAAAAAGCATAGCATTTTATCAACTGCTAAGACGCCGGGCGAACAGCGCTCCCGACAATTTGCGCCGGGGGATCGCACCCCGGTGCCGGAGCCAGACCATCTCGCGGCGGGCCGTGTGCCTCTGGCAGCGGTGCCGCCGAG
>JBFMCS010000048.1 GCA_040754315.1 Bacillota bacterium | reverse complement strand
TGCCGTTGTCGGAGAGGGTTTTCAGTTGTCCGTGTTGCGGTATGGTTTTAGGCCGTGACCACAATGCCGCGCTAAACATTTTGGGTTTGGGAAGGCAAGCCCTGGGCCTTTGCCCTAGAAGCCCCTGAATTCATTCAGGGGAGCCTTCACCGGACTTCCTGCTCCCAGCGGGAGGGGCTGGCGGCTACGCCAGGCGGCCCAGGGGCCCCCTGTACCGGGGCATCGCTGTCCTCATCTTGACCTACGGCTTCACCCATGCATTCGGACTAGCAGGGGCGCTGGGGCTCGCCTTGGCCGCCGCAGCACTTCACACATGCCTGGAATTCCTCACCCGGGCCCTGCTGAGAGCCAGGACCCGGACCTCCCTCCTTCACCTGGCGGTTCTCCTCGCTGAACACGCTGTCTACGCCTACTGGCTGGGGCTCCTGTGGCGCGGGTTCTCCCCGGCGCTCGACCCGGACATAGTGGCCTTCTACCAGCGTATCATACCATTCCCTGGGATCACCGGCCTCCTCCTGGATCCGGGGGCGCTTGAGAGGGTTGCCGCCATAGCGGTGGTGTACGCCTACTGCGTCACCGGTGGCGCTGTCTTCATTCGAGAGGTTCTGGACTGTACATGCGGCCGGGAGGTAGCCGTGTCAGCGGCCGCCGGCTCCCTCAGCCTGGGGGCATACATAGGTATGCTGGAGAGAGCCCTCCTCCTGACCCTCTTATTACACGGGTCACTAGTGGCTGCGGGCTTCGTATTAACCGCTAAGTCCATAGCAAGGTTCCAGGAATTGAATGACAGGAGGTTCGCCGAGTACTACCTGATAGGCACCCTATCAAGTATGCTTTTGGCTGTCGCCTCCGGGCTCGTGCTCCAGGGCCTCCTAGACTAGGAACGCTGGCTGGGGAAGGCAGCGCCGCCAGCAGCTCCACATCCATGGAACCCCCCGCGCGGTCTACCTTCAAGTTACGGGTAGAGGTCCAGGGGGGGCCTCATTGTGAGATACACTCGAGTACGACCCGAAGCCTTTCTTTAAGAGGGGATCTGATCCTGGTAGTCTCTACCGCGCGGGGGTTACCACGGGCTTCGGGTTCGTGAACCCGGGCCCCAATAGTGGAGAGGTCCTGGAGGGATGTCCCCGGGGGCTCATGGCCTTCGGTATCTGGGTCTACGGGTCGGCCACGGGCTCTGGCTTCCGGGTGTAAGTGAGGGCCAGCGAGGGGAAAAGAGGCCGCCATCCTGGAGGTGGCGGGAGGCGCGCTCCTTTTGAGCCTCGGCCTGCGCAGGGGCAGGAGACGCCAGGAAGACCCGTCCTGGCACGCGCAGGAATCCCCTATCCCCTCCTTGAAACTCTACCCATGAACTTCTTTCTGGGGGGATGGCCTTTGCTGGTCAAGGAGATCATGTCCCAGAAGGTGGCCCTGCTCCAGCCCGGGGACACTATGAGAGACGCCCTGGCGCTCTTCCAGGCGACAGGGCTTGACGCCGCGCCTGTGGTGGATGATGACGCCAGGATCCTTGGCATTTTCACTCGCTCCCGCCTCTACCAGGGCCTCTTGGAGACAGGCAACCTTGACGGGGGCGTGGGGAACTTCATGAAGACCGGGGTAATCACGGTGGACCAGAACACGTCCTTCGAGACCGTGGCCCAGAAGGTCAAGACCACCGAGGTAGGCCAGGCCGTGGTGACTACGGGGGATGGCCGTATCGTTGGCATGCTCACCAAGGCCGATGTCATCCGGGGACTCCTCTCCCAGAAGGACCTCCTCCTGGGGGAGCTAGGCACCGTCCTGGACTCTATGCACAACGGCATATTCGCCATCGACCAGCAGTGTACCATGACGATTCTCAACCCTGCCGCAGAGCGATGCCTGGGCCTCAATGCTGGGGAGGCCCTGGGAAGGCCAATCCAGTCGGTGCTCCCCGAGAGCGACCTCCCCGAGGTGCTGGCGTCAGGGGAGGCCAGGGTTGGCCGGAAGCAGTCCCTCAGGTCAGTCACCGTGGTGTCCAACAGCACCCCCATCTGCGTGGGCGGGATCATAACCGGGGCCACCACCATATTCCAGGACCTCACGGAATACGAGGCTGTGGCCAGGCGCCTAGAGAGCGTGTCCGGCCTTCACAAGACCCTGGATAACATCCTGGCCCTGGCCTACGAAGGGATAGTGGTGGTGGATGGTAAAGGTGCCATCACCATGGCCAACAAGGCCATGGCGGACTTTACCGGGCTCTGCCAGGAGGCCCTGGTGGGCCAGCCCGTGTCCAGTGTGATGGACGGGACCTGCCTCCCCATGGTGGCCCGCACGGGGACCCAGGAGCTGGCCCAAGTGCAAGTAGTCAGGGGTCGCAAGGTCCTGGTCTCCTGCCTTCCCATCATTGAGGAGGGCAGGGTGTCAGGTGCGGTAGGCAAGATCACCTTCCGGGGCCTGGAGGAGATCAGGGAGATCGCCCGGCGCATCGAGACTCTAGAGTCCCGGGTTGCCTACTACCAGGAAGAACTCTCCCGGTTCACCCGGGCCAGGTACACCCTGGACCACATTGTCTCGGCCAGTCACGAAATGGCCCGGCTCAAGGAGGAGGCCCGCCGGGCCGCCATGGGCAACTCCACAGTGCTCCTCCAGGGGGAGACCGGCACAGGCAAGGAACTCTTCGCCCAGGCGCTTCACAACGCAAGCCCCAGGAGGCTAGGACCCTTCATAAAAGTAAACTGCGCTGCCATACCTCCGGACCTCCTTGAGTCGGAGTTCTTCGGATACGCCGAGGGCGCCTTCACTGGTGCCAGGAAGGGCGGTAAGCCCGGCAAGTTCGAGCTGGCCGACGGGGGAACCCTCTTCCTGGACGAGGTTGGGGACATGAGCCCAAACCTGCAGGCCAAGATCCTCAGGGTACTGGAGGACCGGGAGTTCGAGAGGGTCGGGGGCACAGAGGTAGTCCGGGTTGACGTCAGGGTAATAGCCGCCTCCAACAGGGACCTTGGCCAGCTCGTTGCCCAGCAGGCGTTCCGGGAGGACCTCTACTACCGCCTCAACGTGGTCGCCCTCACTATCCTGCCCTTGAGACACAGGAAGGAGGATATACTCCCCCTGGCCAACCACTTCATTGAGAAGCTGAACCGGCAAATGGGAATGGAGATCAGGGGGGTTTCCCCCGATGCCCTCTCCGTGCTCCAGGCCCACGATTGGCCGGGGAACGTCAGGGAGCTGGAGAACGCCATCGAGAGGGCGGTGAACCTGGGCGCGGCCTACATGATAGAGAGGGACCACCTGCCGGCCTACCTGGTGAGCGCGACGCCGGTCACTGGCGGTGAGCAGGCAGGCTACCGGGCCTCGGTGGAGGCCGCGGAGAGGGATGCCATAGTGAGGGCCCTTGAGGCCTCAGGCGGCAACAAGAGCCTGGCCGCCAGGCACCTGGGCGTGAGTCGCTCAACCCTGTACCAGAAGATGCAGAGACTGAGCCTGAAGACCTGAAGAGAGCCCTGCCCCCATCCCGGTGTCCGGCATTGCGGACAGCACTGTCCGCTCTTCCGGACATACGTATTCCCCCCTCATTGAACCCCATGGCCCTGGCCAGGAATTGCGCCTGGTGTCACAAGGCACAACTCTTGCATAACCTTCTGGCAACCTAAGGGGGGTGTCCGGGTGCTTCTTTGCCGCTCAAAGGTGATCACTGCCCGGGAGGTCCGGGAGGGGGAGTTCAGCCTCAACGGCCACCTGGAGGACGAGGACCACGTCATGGATGTCCAGCTGGTCATCCACTCAAAGACCCGGGAGGTGCTTTCTGCCTATGCCTGCATGGGGAAGGTGCCCTACGGCTCCCTGTGCCGGCGCGCGGCCTCACAGGTGTCAAGCCTGGTGGGCCTGAGGGTGGAGCCCGGGTGCTACCGCCAGGTGTTCCGCCTCCTGGGCGGTGAGGAAGGCTGCACCCACCTGGCGGAACTCAGCCTGGATGCCTTGAGGGCCTTCCTTCCAGCCTGGGCCAGGAAGGAGAGGGAGACCCTCACCCGGGCCCTTCAAGGGCAGGGACTTTCCCCGGCCCAGGTCGATGAGCGGGTCTCAAGGCACTTCATGGAACTTGGACGGGCACTCTTGCCGGGCACCTGTGTGGTCTACGCGCGGGGAGACGGGTCCCCGCCAGGAGTGAAAGGAGGGAGTGAGGAGTGAAACCCATTGTCTTGGCGGGTTTCTGCAGGACCCCTGTGGGCAACTTCGGTGGTGCCTTCAGGGAGATGAACAGCACGCAGCTGGGCGTGGTCGTGGCCAGGGAGGCCCTCCAGCGGGTTGGCATCGAGCCCCGAGACCTGGATGAGGTGGTATTCTCCAGCGGGGGCCACCCCACGAAGGAGGCAAACCTTGGAAGGCAGGTGAGCCTCTTTGCGTCCTTCCCTTACGAGATACCCGCCTTCAGCGTGCAGCGCAACTGTGCCGGAGGGCTCCAGGCGGTAACCAGTGCTGCCCAGGCCATCAGGGCCGGCGACGGGGAGGTGATCTTGGCGGGAGGGGCCGAGAACATGAGCAATGCCCCCTACGAGGTTTACGGGGCCAGGTGGGGCCTGAGGCTCCGCCACGCGGCCTTCGAGGACAGCCTCTGGACGGGTCTCACTGACCCCTACACAGGCCTGATAATGGGGCTTACCGCGGAAAACCTGGCTGAGAGGTACGGGATTACCCGGGAGGAGCAGGATACCTGGGCTGTGGAGAGCCACCGGAAGGCGTTCACGGCTGCCCGGATGGGGAGGTTCAAGGACGAGATCGTCCCGGTGGAGGTGCCCAAGCGCCGGGGGCCGGCAGAGGTAGTCAAGCAGGACGAATCCCCAGTGGCGGGCCTTTCCCTGGAGAGGCTTGCCCTGGCGGAGCCCGTATTCAAGAAGGACGGCACCGTTACCGCGGGCAACTCCTGCCCCATCAACGATGCCGCCTCCGCCTGCGTGGTGGCGAGTGAAGAGGCGGCGTCCAGGCTGGACATCAAGCCCATGGCCTACCTTCGTTCCTGGGCCTACGCAGGGTGTGACCCATCCATCATGGGCATCGGCCCGGTCCACTCCACCCGGAAGGCACTGGAGAAGGCAGGGCTCAAGCTGGAGGACATAGACCTCATGGAGATCAACGAGGCCTTCGCCGCCCAGGTTATCGCATGCCAGAGAGAGATGGGCTTTGACGTTGACAGGATCAATGTCAACGGAGGGGGCATTGCCCTGGGCCACCCCATAGGCGCCACAGGGCTGAGGCTCCTGACCACCCTAGCCCACGAGATGGCGCGAAGGGGGGCCCGCTACGGCCTGGCCACCCTGTGCGTTGGGGGTGGCATGGGGGGCAGTGTGATACTGGAGAGGAGAGAGTGAGGGAGGGGGACCCATGTACATCTTCAAGGCAGGAGTCGTGGGCGCGGGGGCCATGGGCGCCGAGATCGCCCAGGTGATTTCCTGGAGCGGGCTGCCTGTGGTCCTGAAGGATGTCAACCAGGAGATGCTAGACAGGGGGCTGGACCGGATCAGGGGGATATACCAGCGAAGGATCGCCAAGGGGAGGATGACCTCCTCAGAGATGGACCAGAAGATGTCCCTGATCATCCCCACCACCTCCTACGGGGATTTTGCCGCTGTGGACCTGGTGATTGAGGCTGTGCCGGAGAAGATGGAACTCAAGATGGCGGTATTCAAGGACCTGGACCAGGCGACCCCTCCCACTGCGCTCCTGGCGTCCAACACCTCAGCCCTGAGCATCACCAAGATGGCCGAGGCTACGTCCAGGCCCCAGAGGGTAGGCGGGCTCCACTTCTTCTACCCTGCCAGCTTCATGAAACTGGTGGAGGTCATATCTGGTGAGCATACCTCTGAGGAGACCATGGATACCCTGGTGGAATTCGCGGAGGGACTCAGGAAGATACCCGTGAGGGTCAAGGAGTGCGCGGGGTTCCTGGTCAACCGCATACTCCTTGCTGCCATGGCGCAGGCCCTGAGGTTCCAGGAGGAGACGAGTGTCCCAAGGGAGGAGGTCGACGGGGCCATCAAGGCCAAGGGCGGCGTTCCCATGGGGCCTTTCACCCTTTCAGATACCCTAGGGCTTGACGTGGTACTGGACGTCGCCGAGACGCTTGAAAGGGCCTACGGTGAGCGGTTCTCCCCCAGTGAGACCCTGGTGAACCTGGTGAAAGAGGGCAAGCTGGGGGCCAAGACAGGGGAGGGGTTCTTCAAGTACACGGGCTGAGATAGGAGGGGTCAAGGTGGAGGAGGCCATGGAGGCATTGCTGGTGGACCGGTTTCGCTACGCAGGCCTGGCCGAGGCCTGCCGGTGCCTGGAGGAGGGCGTGGCCAGCGCCAGGGACATTGACCTGGCCATGCTGGCGGGCGCCGGGTACAAGGAGGGCCCGCTGGCATGGGCCGACGGTGTAGGTCTCGATGTGGCGCTGGAGAGGATGAATGCCCTGGAGGAGTCCCATGGGGAGGCCTTCCGGGTGCCCCAGGTTCTCAGGGACCTTGTGTCCCGGTCTTCCCTGGGCAGGAAGACCGGCCGTGGCTTCTTCGAGTACTGAGAGGGGGATGACCTGTGGAGTATTCAACGTTGAAGGTGAGCAGGGAGAGCCCACTTGAGGTGATAACCATAGACAGGCCGCCGGTAAACGCCCTGAACGGCCAGGCCATTGAGGAGCTGGGCCATGCCCTGGGGGAGGTCCTGCGGGAGCCCTCGGTGAAGGCTGTGATAATCACCGGTGCTGGCCAGTACTGCTTCGTGGCAGGAGCAGACCTCGGGCAGTTCCTGGAGATGGGGCCCGAAGAGGGCCAGCAGCTTATCCAGAAGGGCAAAGAGGTGTTCGATACCATAGAGACGATGCCCAAGCCCGTGGTGGCGGCCATCAACGGTGTCTGCCTAGGGGGCGGGCTGGAGATGGCCATGGCCTGTGACGTGAGGGTGGCTGCGGAGGGCTCCCGCATGGGGCAGCCGGAGATAAACTTGGGGATCATCCCGGGTTGGGGGGGCACCCAGCGGCTTTCCAGGCTGGTGGGGAAGACCAGGGCCATGGAGATGCTCCTGACGGGAGATATGATCAAGGCCGCGGAGGCCCTGAGGTTTGGGCTGGTGAACAAGGTGGTACCTGACAACGAGCTCATGGCCCACGCGAAGAACCTTGCCAGGAAGCTGGCCATGCAGGCCCCCAGGGCTGTGGCAGCCATAAAGGCTGTGCTCTGGGATGGCCTCGGGGCCTCCCTCCCCGAGGGACTCAGGCTGGAGACGGAGGCCTTTGTCAAGGTGTTCCAGAGCAGGGACGCTCGCGAGGGCATAAACGCCTTCCTGGAGAAGCGAAAGCCTCAGTTCACAGGGGAATAGGGGGCGTAGCAGGTGGACTTCTCACTGCCTGAAGAGGTAGAGATGCTCAGGCGCATGGTGAGGGACTATGTGAAGAAACGGCTGGAGCCCCTGGTCCAGTGGGTGGAGGAGGAGGACGAGATCCCCGGGGAGATAGTCCGGGAAATGGCCCAGATGGGTTTCTTTGGCCTTCCCTTTCCCGAGGAGTACGATGGCGCGGGGGTAGGGGAACTCGGCTACTGCGTGGTCATGGAGGAACTGGCGGCAGTGAATTCGGCCTACGGCAACCTCATCGGGGCCCACACAGGCATAGCCGCCTGCTCCATCTTCCTGGACGGCACCGAGGAACAAAAGACCCGGTACCTCAAGCCCATGTGCCGCGGGGAAGAGATCGGGGCCTTTGCCCTCACCGAGCCCAACGCTGGGTCCGACGCGGCTGCCATTGAGACATCGGCGCGCCGGGAGGGGGACCGCTACTACCTGAACGGGTCCAAGATATGGATAACCAACGGGGACATAGCTGATGTCGTCGTTGTCTTCGCCGTCACAGACAAGTCCCTGGGGCCCAGGGGGGGAGTAAGCGCCTTTATCGTAGAGAAGGCCTTCCCAGGTTTCCAGGTGGGCACCGTCGACAGGAAGATGGGCCTCAGGGGCTCCCATACGGCGGAGCTGGTGTTCAACGAGTGCGAGGTGCCCCGGGAGAACGTCCTGGGGGAGGTGGGCTCTGGCTTCCTCACAGCCATGAAGGCCCTGGACTTCGGCAGGATAGGGCTGGCCGCAGGTGCGCTGGGGGCCGCCCAGAAGGCCCTGGAGATGAGCATCCAGTGGGCCAGGCAACGGGTGCAGTTCGGCAAACCCATAGCCGAGTTCCAGGCCATCCAGTGGATGCTGGCGGACATGGCTGTGCAGATCCATGCTGCCCGGCTGATGACATACCACGCGGCGTCTTTAGTGGACGCCGGGCAGAAGGTGTCCCGGGAGGCTGCCATGGTGAAGCTCTTTGCCAGCGAGATGGCGAACAAGGTCATCGACAAGGCGCTCCAGATCCACGGGGGCACGGGCTACATGAAGGAATACAGCCTGGAGAGGATGTACCGGGATGCCAGGATCCTCCCCATCTACGAGGGCACCAACGAGATCCAGAGGATGGTAATAGCCAGGGATCTGCTAAAGGCGGGGAAGTGAAATGAGGGTATGTGTCTCTTGGAGGGTGGCGCCCTCCCCTGAGGGAACCTTCTTCTCGGCTTCCAGGGGCCAAGTGGATGTGTCCGGGGCAGAGAGGGGGATTTCCCAAGCGGACCGTTCTGCGCTGGAACTGGGACTGGGGCTGGGCGAGGTGACGGTGGTTTGTGCCGGGTCCCCTGAGGATGAAAGGGTGCTCCGCCTAGCCCTGGCCCTGGGTGCCTCTAGGTTGACCAGGGTATGCGCGCTCCTTACGCAGGAACAGGAACACGACCCCCTGGTGGTGGCCAGATTGCTTGCTGGCGCCCTCCGGGAGGAGGGTCCGGACGTGCTCCTCTTCGGTGCAGTCTCACCGGACATGGGCAGGGGGGCGGTTGGTCCCATGACCGCGGCGTGCCTGGGCTATCCCTTCATCGGCGGGGTGATGTCAGTGAGCGCTGAGGGTGACGGCCTCAGGGTGGAGGCGGCAAGCGGCCGGGAGAAGGTTGTGTTCCTGGCCTCCCTCCCCCTGGCGCTGGGGGTGAGTCACAGGGCGGCTGAACCCAGGCACCCGGCACCGGTCCGGGTGATGCAGGCCATGAGGGCCCCAGTGAAGGTCATCTCCCGAGAGGTGCCCGGGACCCCGCTGAGGGTGAAGGGTTACGGCAGTCTGAAGTCCAAGGCAAGGCTCCTGGAGGCCCTCCCTCCGGGGACCCCTGAGGAGACAGCACGGAGCCTGTGGGTGCTTCTCAGGCAAAGGCAGGTGCTCTAGGTGTCCGAGACGCTGGTAGTGAGGGAGCGCTGTGACGGCTGCGGGGCATGCGTGCCCGCCTGCCCCTTCCTGGCCATAGATGTGATCCAGGGGAGGGCTGTAGTAGCCGAGATATGTAACGGGTGCGGGCTCTGTGTCCCGGCCTGCCCGGTATCGGCCTTGGTGATGCCCGGGGAGAACATGGCCGCGCGGGGGCCGGGCGACTTCTGGGTCCTGGCCCAGGAGGGGCTCTCCGCTGGGGCCGTGAGGCTCTTTGGGGACATGGCCCGCGAGGTGGGGGCGAGGGTTATAGTAGTGGCCCTGCCAGGCTTTGAAGAGAGCGCCCTTGCCGGGTCGGGTGCCAGCGAGGTCCTGCGTATCCCCCGCTCGGGAAACCCCGCGGAGGCCTTGGCTTTGGCCGTCAGGGACAACTCGCCCAGGCTCTTTGCGGCAGTGGCAGTGGGGGAGGCCTTGTGGCTCATGCCCCAGGTGGCGGCCTTAGCCGGCTTGCCCTGCCTCAGTGGGGCCAGGCAAGTTGAACTCTCCTACGGCGAGGAGGCCTGCGAGGTGACGAGGCCCCTCTTCGGGTCCAGGTACTGGGTGCGGATCCGGGCACCCTTCGAGCCTTGCCTCTTTTTGACGCTGGATCCCAGGGGCCCCAACCCACCGCTCTCAGGGCTTCCCGGGATGGATGGCTTCCCATGGCCCTTCACGGTGCTGGACAGGCAACCTTGGGACGCTCGGCCACCCCTTGCCGAGGCCCAGGTAGTGCTGTCCGGGGGTGAGGGGCTCCCCCAGGAGGGCTTCGCCATCCTCGAGGAAACCGCAGCCTTGCTGGGCGGTGCCCCTGGCGCCTCCAGGGAGGCGGTGGCAAAGGGCTTGGCCCCGCAGGAGTGGCTGGTGGACACAGCCGGGGGGAAGACCGTGTGCCCTGACCTGTACATGGCCTTCGGCATCGAGGGGTCCCCCGGGCACAATGGGGCCGTGGAGGAGTCCAGGGTAATCGTGGCCGTGTCCCCCGGGGAGAACAGTAACATAAGGGGGATATGCGACTACTTCGTCCTGGCGGACCCCATGGCGGTACTAAGGGCCTTTCACCAGGTGGGGAAGGAATCCCGGCCGGGTCGTTGAACTACTAGAGATGGCTTACCGGGGCACAAGGGAGCCCAGTAGGGATATCCCTGCGCTGCCGCGCCTTGGGGGGAGAAGCCCCCACGAGCTGGTGGAGGAGGGATATCTTGGATTACTCTCTCACTGAAGAGCAGGAGATGGTACGCGACCTGGCCCGGCGAGTAGCCAGGGAGAAGGTCCTGGAGAAGGCCGCCGAGCTTGACGAAAGAGAGGAATTCCCCTGGGACCTCCTGAGGGAGATGGCCTCTAGTGACCTGTTCGCCGTCTCCATGCCTGAGGAGTACGGGGGTATGGGCGGCGGCGTCTTTGATCTGTGCCTGGTGATGGAGGAGATCAGCTGGGCCTGTTCCGCCGTGGCTGTGTCCTACGCCGCTTCATGGCTGGGCTCAGCCCCTATTCTCATCGCTGGCTCTGATGAGCAGAAGCAGAAGTACCTTCCGGGCTTGGCCACCGGCCAGAGGCTGGCCGCCTTCGCCTTGACCGAACCTGAGGCGGGCAGCGATGCCGGGGGCATCCAGACCGTGGCCGCCAGGGATGGGGACGATTACGTCTTGAACGGCACGAAGCAGTGGATAACCAATGGCGGGGAGGCCGAGGTCTACACGGTTATCGCCCTGACGGATCCCAAGAAGGGGCCCCGCGGGGCCAGCGCCTTCATTGTGGAGAAGGGGACGCCGGGCTTCACCTTCGGCAAGAAAGAGAAGAAGATGGGCATCAGGGCCTCCGCCACCCGGGAGATGGCATTTCAGGACTGCCGGGTCCCCCGGGAGAACCTCCTGGGCAAAGAGGGCATGGGCTTCATAGTTGCCATGAAGACCCTGGACAAGGCACGGCCCGGGGTTGGGGCTCAGGCCGTGGGGGTTGCCCAGGGCGCCTTGGACCGGGCGGTGGAATACGCCACGGTCAGAAAGCAGTTTGGCCAGCCCATATCCAGTTTCCAGGCTGTAGGCCACATGCTGGCAGACATGGCCACGCAGGTGGAAGCGGCCCGCGCCCTGGTATATAGCGTCGCCAGGATGATAGACTCCGGGTGTAAGTCCTATTCCAAGGAATCCGCCATGGCCAAGCTCTTCGCCTCGGATGTGGCCATGAGGGTCGCCACCGACGCCCTCCAGGTGTTTGGCGGCTACGGCTACATGCGAGACTATCCAATGGAGAAGATCATGCGGGACGCCAAGATAACCCAAATATATGAAGGCACAAACCAGATCCAGAGGAACGTGATAGCTCAGGAACTGGTCAAGGAGTCCAGATCCAGGGGTCAAAAGGGGAGGTAAGAGCAGTTTGGACATTGTGGTCTGCATGAAACAGGTCCCCGAAACCACTGAGGTGAAGATCGACCCTGAAACCAAGACCCTCGTCCGGGAGGGAGTGCCCAGCATCATCAATCCCTTCGATGCCTATGCCATTGAGGAAGGCATCCGGCTGAAGGAGAAGTATGGAGGCACCGTCACGGTAATCAGCATGGGGCCTCCCCAGGTAAAGGAGGCACTCAAGGAGGCCGTGGCCATGGGATGTGACCAGGCGGTGCTCCTTAGCGACAGGGCCTTCGCGGGCTCGGACACCCTGGCAACCTCCTTCACCCTGGCGTCGGGAATAAGGAAGCTGGGGGACTTCGACATGATCCTCTGCGGCAAGCAGGCAGTGGACGGGGACACCGCTCAGGTGGGTCCTGGCATTGCCGAGAACCTGGATATCCCCCATGTCACCTACATCAAGAAGATCCGGGAGATCGAGGGCTCGGACATAGTCCTCGAGCGCATGGTGGAGGGCGGCACCGAGGTCATCAAGACCACCATTCCCCTTCTCATAACCGTGGTGAAGGAGATCAACGAGCCCCGCCTGCCCTCGCTGAAGGGGATCATGAGGGCCAAGAGGACGGAGATCACCGTGTGGACCGCGGTTGACCTGGGCATCAACGACAGCGGCAAGACTGGGCTCGATGGGTCTCCCACCTGGGTGATCAGGGTCTTCACCCCTGAGGTGAGAAGCAAGGGCGAGATCCTCGAGGGCGAAGTGGCAGACATGACCAAGGCCCTGGTGGCGCGGCTCCGCGACGCCAAGGTAGTCTGAGGCGGGGGGTAGGTCCAGAGAATGGCTGACATAAAGGTACATGAGGAACTGTGCACGGGCTGTGAGGCGTGTCTCGCCGCATGCCCCTTCGGTGCCATAGAGATGAAGGAAGGCACTGCCTCCATTACGGAGGCCTGCAACCTCTGCGGGGCGTGTGTGCCAGAGTGTGCCCTCGAGGCCATCGAGATAACCAAGGGCAAGAAGGAGGAGGGCCCCTCTGAAGAGCACCAGGGGGTTTGGGTCTTCGGTGAGCAGAGGGGTGGCAGGGTGGCCGGGGTGGCCTTCGAGCTCTTGGGAGTGGGCCGCCGGCTGGCGGACGAGCTGGGCCATCCCCTGTGCGCGGTGCTCCTAGGCCATAACATACGGGACCGGGCGAAGGATCTGGCCGAGTACGGCGCCGACGTGGTGTACGTGGTGGACGACCAGGCACTGGAGAAGTTCACTGATGACCCCTACACCTCCGTCATGGTTGACCTGGTTAAGACCCAGAAGCCCGAGATAGTGCTCTTCGGCGCTACATCCACAGGCAGGAGCCTGGCGCCCCGCATAGCTGCCCGCCTTCAGACGGGCCTCACCGCGGACTGCACGGGGTTGGATATCGATCCTGAGTCCAGGCTTCTCAAGCAGACGCGCCCAGCCTTCGGCGGCAACATCATGGCCACCATCCTCTGCCGCTACAGGAAGCCCCAGATGGCCACTGTCAGGCCCAAGGTGATGAAGAAGATGGAGCGGCAGCCTGGCCGTGCCGCCCTGATACGCGAGGTGAAGCGAGGGGATCTGCGGTCAAGAGTCCAGGTGCTGGAGTTCATCGAGGAGATGGGTGAGACCGTCAACCTGGAGGATGCGGACATCATCGTTTCCGGTGGCCGGGGCATTTGCGCTCCCAAGAACTTCGCGCTGATCGAGGGCCTGGCAAAGGTGCTAGGGGGTGCCGTCGGGGCATCCCGCTCAGCTGTGGACGCGGGCTGGATACCCTACTCCCACCAGGTGGGCCAGACGGGGAAGACTGTGTCTCCCAAGGTGTACATAGCTGTGGGGATCTCCGGGGCCATCCAGCACCTTGCCGGGATGCAATCCTCCGACATCATAGTGGCCATCAATAAGAACCCGGATGCCCCCATCTTCAAGGTATGTACCTACGGCATTGTGGGAGACCTCTTCCATGTGGTCCCTGCGCTGACCGAGGAATTCAAGAAGGCGCTGAGCGAGGCCTAGACCAAAAAAGCAAAGCGAGGGAACGCCCGGGTAAAGAGGGTGTTCCCTCTTTACCCAGGGGACTTCGAAGAACCTACAGCAGGGAATCTGCCTTGTCTCACCTTGAACACCATGTCTTCCCCGCCGGTTATCCCCGTACCGGTTAAGCGGAAGCCACACTGGCCCTAATCGTTCAGGTTCTAGGCGGGTCTTCTCCATCTTCCACACCCCGAATACCAGGTCTCCTCCTGGGGTGAACTCTTTGACCTTCCCACCATTATGAGATGGGGGTACCCATCCTTGGACACGGCGACGATGGCCACGAGGGGGGGGTCGGAGATAACCCGGTGAGCCTCCTTTCCCCACGCAATGGTTCCCTCGCCTGGGCGATCCATCCTTACTGACTGCCTTTTCCGTTGAATGTGGTTTCGCGACAACGCAGGTATTCCCTGGGTGCTGTCAAACACTCTACATTGACCGGCGGCGCGGGCTCCCATGTTCCCGGGCGCCCGGCACAAGGATGGCTCTCGCGGAGGCAGGCCCGCAGCCAAGGTCCTCGAGACCCCTTGGCGGGCCCAGGGCCTGCCCGGTTTGCCCGCAAGACCCAGGCTTGACACGGGATTACTGGCGAGGCGGCCTTGCGCCCGTGATGGGCGGCACCGCTACTTCCCTGACTTCAAAGGGGGTGAGCCCTGGTGTCCTGGGGATGGACGGGGAGGCGCCTGGTAGTTGACCTATCATCGGGGAGGATCGATAAGGAGACCATATCGGATGGCATAGCCAGTTCCTACCTGGGTGGACGTGGCCTCAACGCCCATGTCCTCAGCACCATGACTGGGCCGGGTACCGACCCGCTGGGGCCGGAGAACCCTCTCCTGGTTGCCACGGGTCCCCTGGCAGGCACCGATGCTCCGGGCAGTTCCCGTTTCAGCGTGGGGGGGCTCTCGCCTCTCACAGGGCTCCTGGGTGATTCCAACGCAGGGGGCTTTTTCGGCCCTGAGCTCAAGTTCGCCGGGTACGACCAGGTGGTGATAACGGGAAGGGCCCTTACCCCTGTGTACCTCGCTATCATCGACGGCAAGGCCGAGATCAGGGACGCCGGAGCCATCTGGGGCCTTGACACCTGGCAGACCCATGATGTCATCCGCCGCGACCTTGATGATCCTTCAGTGCAGGTAGCCTGCATCGGACCTGCCGGCGAGAGGCTTGTGCTGGTGGCCGCGATCATTACGAGCTACGGCAGGGCAGCAGCCAGGACAGGCCTGGCGGCGGTCATGGGCTCCAAAGGGCTCAAGGCCGTGGCCGTGAAGGGTGCCGGGGCTGTGAGGGTCTTTGACCCAAGGCGCTGGGCCAGGGCCTCCAGGAACGCCAAGGCTCACCTCCGGCAGGCGCCCTCCTTCCCGGTGCGCGCCCGCTACGGCACCACAATGCTCATAGACCTCTATAATCGCCTGGGCCTGTTGCCCACCTTCAACAACAGGCAGGGCGTGTTCGACCGGGCACCTGACATCGGTTGCCAGGCCCTGGAATCCCGCTACACCCGCAGGCTTCTTTCCTGTTTTGCCTGTCCCGTTCACTGCAGCCGCTACTACCAGGTAGATGAAGGCCCCTACGCGGGAACCCACGGTGAGGGGCCGGAGTTTGAGACCCTGGCGGCCCTGGGATCCCGCTGCGGCAACAGTGACCTTGGTTCCATTCTATACCTGAACACCTTGGCCAACAGGGAGGGGCTTGATACCATCTCCCTGGGGGGCGTGCTCGGCTTCTTGATTGAGGCCTTCGAGGCAGGACTTGTGAGTGAGACTGACCTGGACGACATCGTTCCCGGGTGGGGAAGGCCCGAGGCCCTAATCCAGCTGACCCGCAAGATAGCCAGGAGGGAGGGCATCGGTGACCTGCTGTCCCAGGGGGTCAGGAGGGCGTCCCAAGGCATCCCTGGTTCGGAGCGCTACGCGCTTCACGTCAAAGGGCTAGAGGTGCCAGAACAGGAGATCAGGGGCCTTAAGGCCTGGGGGCTCGGGTGGGCGGTGTCAAGCCGGGGAGCAGACCATCTCAGGGCCTTCCCTGTGGCGGAGACCACCCTCACGAAACAGGAGGCCACACGGCTCTTCGGCACCCCGGCTGTGACGGACAGGCTGCGGTACCAGGGCAAGGAAATGCTGGTGAAGTGGTCTGAGGAGATCAGCGCAGTGAGCGATTCCGCGGAATTGTGCAAGTTCGTCTCCATGAGCTTGGCCCTGCCCACCGGGCACATAGCTAACCTGATGGAGGCCGCCACTGGCCAGCACTTCAGCGTCAAAGAGCTGCTCAGGGCTGGGGAGCGCGTGGTGAACCTCGAGCGCCTCTACAACGTGCGCTTGGGGGTAAGCCGTAGTGATGACACTGTGCCCGCAAGGTTCCTGCGGGAGCCTCTCCCGGACGGGTCAGCCCAAGGGGAGGTCTTTGACCTTGAGGCTGTGCTCCTCCCCTACTACAGGGCGCGCGGCTGGGATGAGCGGGGCATCCCGAAACCTGAGACCGCCAAGAGGCTTGGCCTGGCTGGCTTCCCCTGGGGAGGCAAGAAGTGAGCTACCCTCAGACGAAAGGAGCGTACCTCCAGAAGCAGAAAGGCTCCTAATGCCGGTGGGGAAACCGGGCAAGTTCGTGCCGGATGAGTACGACATCGAGTTGGCCGACCTTATCAGGCCCTGGAAGGAATTAGCGTCGGCTGACATAGGCATCGTGGGGGTGCCTTCGATACGGGGGTCATGATGCGCCGTGGCTGCCGCTTCGGTCCCAAGGGCATCCGGGAGGCTCTGGTGTTCTCCACCAGTTACGAGCCGGGGTTGGACGTGGACCTGTCGAATGGCATCACCATCGTGGATTTCGGTGATGTGGATTGCCTCCACACAGACGTGCTGGGGACCCACCAGCGCGTTGAGACAGTGATCACGGAGGTGTTCAGGCTGGGGGTCAGTCCCGTGATCCTCGGCGGTGATCACAGCATCACCTATGCTACCGCCAAGTCCCTCATGAATACGACCCAGGGGAACATCGGCCTGATAATGATCGACGGCCACCTTGACGTGCGCATTTCCCATCATGGCGAGGTCTCCAGCGGCACACCCTTCAGGCGCCTCCTGGAGGTTCCCGGCGCGCCCCTGAGGGGCAGGAACCTGGTGGAACTGGGTATCAACGGGTGGCACAACTCTAAGTTCTACCGGGACTACTGTCACGAGAAGGGCGTCACGATCATACCTGCCCGCCAGGTGCACCTCGAAGGGATAGAGGCCGCGGTGGAGAGGGCGCTGGAGAGGGCATCCGATGGCACTGAGGCTGTGTTCCTCAGCGTCGACATCGACGGCTTGGACTTCGCGGCGGCCCCAGGCACTTCGGCGCCCAACCCTGGCGGCCTCACTTCCTTCCAGGCCCTGGAGGCGGTGTGGCTCATCGGGCAGCACCCTCTCGTGAGGGGAATGGATATCGTGGAGGTGGCGCCCCCCCTGGACGTCCAAGGCCTCACCTCCATGATGGCGGCGGCCCTGGTCATGCAGTACTTGGGAGCCACCAAGGCCAAGATGGATCGCCTGAAGGCCTGACCTGAGTCCTGGTGATCCTGGTCCCGGGAGACCCCAGCCGGGGGGAGGGGGGACACACGGGGTGACTGGTAGAGACAACGCTTCCAAGGCAAGCCCTACGGTCAGTTACGGGGGGGAGCCTAGAACTCGGGGGGAAAACCCATGGAACGAAGAGACGCCATAGCTGTACTGGGTGCGAAGAACGCAGGCTATGCCATGGCCGGAGACCTAGCCTCCCGGGGGTATCCCGTGGTCTTCTACGAGTACCCTTCCTTTGCCAGTTCCTTCGCCGGGACTCTATCCACAAGGGATGTGTCCTGGAAGGCGCTGTCGGGAGAGGACGGCGCGGGTAGAGTTGGCCACCACACGCATGGAAGAGATCCTGGAGGTCTCGTCCTTCCTCAACCTGGTGGTACCCTCCACGGCACAGGAGACCTTCTTCCAGGTCATGCTGCCCCATCTCAGGGATGGGGACACCGTGGTGGTGTGGTCAGGGCGTTTTGGCTCGCTCCGGCTCCTCCACCTGCTCAAGGAGACTGGGCTAGGGAGGCACATCACCGTGGCGGAGGCCAATACGCTGCCCTACGGGGTAAGGCGCACTGGCCCCAGCACCGCTCGAATACTCTACACGGCGGTGAGGCTGTACGTGGCTTCCGTGCCTAGATGGCGCTCTGAAGAGACGCTGCTCAGGCTGGGGGACCTCTACAGGGGAATAACGGGTTCGGGCAGCCTCCTGTCGGCGGCCTTTAGCAATCCCGCGCTGGTTGTCTTCGGCATAGGCGCCCTTCTGAATGTGGGCAGGATCCAGCACACCCAAGGCAGGTTCTACCTCTTCGCCGAGGGCATCACTCCGGGAGTGGCTGATGTGATGCATGCCGCCCACCTGGAGATCGAAAGGGTGGGGGATGCGCTGGGTCTTTCCGTTCCCCACTACACCCAGGAGGAATTCCGGCAGCCTGCCAGCATCGAGGGGATCAACTTCACCTCGCCTGGAGGCGTTGAGGACTTCGCCAGGATGGATGGGCCCAGCACGGTGCGGGGCCGCTACATGATGGAGAACATTGGCGACGGCATCGTGCCTGTGGTGGAGCTGGGGAAGAAGGCCGGTGTGCGTTGCCCGGTGCTGGATTCCATCGTGACACTCGGCTCCGTGGTATGCTAGGAGGACTTCCGCAAGAACGGCAGGAACCTGGCGAGACTGGGCTTGGCTGGCCTCGGGCTGGAGGAGATAAGAAAGATATCAGTTGAGGGTCCCTGGGCCTAGGTTCACGCTGTCCTAGAACTACCGGACTTGCATAGACCCAGTGGACGTGACTCAACTTGTCACAGGGAGTAATGGAAGGGAGAAGATCTCATGCAAAAACCGGAACTGGAGTTTTTCGATACCGAAATGGTGCCGTGGAAGCCTGTGCCGGGGAGCCAGGCAGGGGTCTTTGAGAAGATACTCAGCAGGGATGAGGAGACGGGCTCTTACACCAGGCTCCTGAAGTTCAGTCCAGGCCTCCGGCTACAGGACACGCTGGTCCACGACTTCTGGGAGGAGGTATTCATCCTGGAGGGTGCCCTCGTGGACCGGGCCAAGGGAAAAACCTTCACCAGGGGTATGTACGCCTGCAGGCCGCCAGGGATGGTCCACGGACCCTACGACATTCCCTTTGGCTGCGTCACGCTGGAGACCCGCTACTACCAACACTCCATCCCATCGCCGTGACCCTGTGCCCGGGGTCAGGGGGCCGGGTTTCCCTGCCTTAGGCCCCCTGGAGGGCCCAGCGCACCTCATCCAGGACTGAGACATCCTGCTCCTTAGAAGTGTGAGCCTCAAGGAGAGAGAGCGCCTTGGGCGATCCCACCTGGCCCAGAGCCCAGGCCACATGGGACCGGACGAGAGGCTCTGGGTCTTCCAGCGCCTTTCCCAGCACGGAGACAAGGGCCCCCGTGTCCAGGGTCTGGCTGGCACCGGCGAAGGCCGGTTCCGCGTGGCCCAGCTCATCCCACACGGGTACCCTTCCTGAGAGCCAGGCCCCAAGGTTGCCCAGGGCCACGGCGGCGTTTCTCCGGGCCTCCCTGTGCCCGAGCCTGCCGGCCAAGAGGTCCTTGTACTCTAGGTCGAACTCCCGGGGTGTGCTCAAAAGGAGGGTTGCGGGATGGAAATTCTGGGAGGCTTCCTCCAAGCCTGGCTCCGGCGCTACCCACGCAACGTGCCGGTTGTGGGGACAAGCCTCCTGGCAGGCGTCGCACCCCAGTATCCACCCGCCCATACGCGACCTGAGTTCAAGGGGCAGCCGGCCCCCCCGGGTAGCCAGGAAGTCCAAACACCTCCTGGGGTCCAGGTGATAGGGTTCTAGGATGGCGCCGGTGGGGCAGGCCTCCACGCACCTACTGCATTCCCCGCATGAGGCCTGGGCCAGGGGTTCAGTGGGCTCGATCTCGGCATCCACCGCCCATGCGTGCAGCGATACCAAGGAGGCACCCCGCGGCCTGTAGGCCAGGCAATTCACCCGTTGATGGACCAGCCCGGCCGCGATGGCCGCGGGTCTCACTGCCTGGCTAAAGGGCACCATACCCCAGCCCCGGGCCGCCAGCCCAGACTCAAATGCCCTTACTGCCTGGGACTTAGGGTACCCCAGGTGCACGCCGGTGAAGTAAAGGCGGGCCACATGCCCCCGGAGGGGGGAAGGGACGCCCTTGCGGCCGTAGTCGTAGGCCACGGCCACCAGCGACCTAGCTTCGGGAAGAAGCCGCCTGGCGTCGTACTCCTGGGCCATGTAGCGGTAAGGGGCGTATTCCGGGCGATCCTCCACAGCCTCCCGCCACTGGGTGAAGGCCAGCGAGGCGCTGACTCCCACCTCAAGCCCTGCGTCGTGCGCCCGCGCCCTCAAGTCATCCAGGAGTGTCCTGGGGGATGGCATCTGGGTTCCTCCTCTCGATGGGTGAGACCTCACCGGGGGATAGGCAAGGTCGCAATGTGGCAGCCCGCGCAGGGCCTAGCCGCACACTAGCGAAGGCTAAGCCAGGTGCCCTTGCCCTTCGATTATAACTGGGGTCACCTAGGGAAAGCAATCGAGCCCGGGCATGGTCATTCCCAGGGCAAGGCACCGCCCGAGGCTCCCTAGAGCCCTTGCTTAAGAGGCCACGTTGCCGCTATTCCCCAGGATCCAGCCCATGTGGAAGAGATCCCGCCGTGACGGACATAATCCATCTAGCGGGTTTGGGCCGAGGCCAACTTGTAAGGCGCCACGGTTGTCTATATAATACTCCATGAAGTCCAAGACCCAGGGGAGTCGGAGGTGAATAGATGTACAAACCGCTCATCATCGTGGAGTCTCCGGCAAAGGCCCGGACAATCCAGAAGTTCCTGGGCTCCTCCTTTGAGGTCAAGGCCTCCATGGGTCACGTCAGGGACCTGCCGAAGAGTTCCCTGGGCGTGGACGTGGAGAACGGGTTCCGGCCCCAGTACGTGGGGATAAAGAGCAAGGCCAAGGTCGTCTCAGACCTCAAGAAGAGCGCTTCGGGCAGGGAGGTCTACCTCGCTACAGACCCGGACAGGGAGGGTGAGGCCATCTCCTGGCACCTCCTGGAGGTGCTGGGGATCCCTGGGGACGCCACCTGCAGGGTGGTCTTCCACGAGATCACCAGGGACATCGTGAAGAACGCCCTCAAGTCACCCAGGGTGGTGGACCAGCACCTGGTAGACGCCCAGCAAGCCCGCAGGGTCCTTGACCGCCTTGTGGGTTACAAGCTCAGCCCACTCCTGTGGAAGAAGGTGAAAAGGGGCCTCAGCGCCGGGCGAGTCCAGTCGGTGGCGGTCAGGCTCATCTGTGACAGGGAGGCGGAGATCCAGGCGTTCCAGCAAGAGGAGTACTGGAGCCTCACCGCTCACCTGGCCAAGGCGGACGGTGCCGGCTTCCGGGCCAAGCTCCTTGGGAAGGGCCGCCAGGAATCCCGGATGAACACCGAGGACGATGTCCGAGCCGCCATGCGGGACCTGGAGGGCGCCCGTTATGAGGTGCTGGAGGTCAAGCGAAAGGACAGGAGACGGAGACCGGCGGCCCCCTTTAACACCTCCAGCCTGCAGCAGGAGGCCGCACGGAAACTGGGTTTCCCGGTCAAGAGGACCATGGCTCTGGCCCAGCAGCTCTACGAGGGACTAGAGGTAGGGAAGGAGGGCGCAACCGGGCTCATCACATACATGCGCACGGATTCCACGAGGATATCCCAGGTGGCCAGGGAAGAGACGCGGCACTACATCGAGAGTACCTTCGGCAAGGAATACCTGGGAGGCGCCCCGAAAAGGCCCCAGGCCAAGGTTAACATCCAGGATGCCCATGAAGCCATAAGGCCCACCTCAGTGCTGAGGGACCCAGAGGGCATGAAGCAGTATCTTAACCGGGACCAGTACAGGCTCTACCGGCTCATATGGGAGCGAATGGTGGCCAGCGAGATGGCCTCGGCAGTGTACGACGCTGTGTCATGCGACGTGGGAGCCCGGGACCACGTGTTCAGGGCAACGGGTTCCACAATGAAGTTCCCGGGCTTCACCAGGATATATATCGAGGGCAGGGACAACGGGGACCCAGAGAGTGAGGAGACCCTGCCTCCGCTCACCAAGGGGGAGAGGCTTGACCTCACCAGACTTGAACCTTGCCAGCACTTTACCCAGCCCCCGCCCCGCTACACTGAGGCCATGCTTGTGAAGACCCTGGAGGAAAAGGGCATAGGTCGTCCCAGCACCTACGTGCCCATCATCTCCACAATACAGGAGCGGGGGTATGTGCATCTGGAGGACAGGAAGTTCTTCCCAACAGAACTCGGCAAGGTTGTTGTTGAACTCCTAGGGAAGCACTTCCCTGACATAGTTGACGCCGCTTTTACCGCCCGCCTCGAGGGGGATCTGGATAGGGTGGAGGGGGGCCAGGACGACTGGCAGCGCCTTGTCGGCGCATTCTACAGGCCCTTCTCAGAGAGGTTGGAGAACGCTGACGAGGCATTGGAGAGGGTCAAGGTGCCAGACGAACCCTCTGACGTGAAGTGTGACAAGTGCGGCAAGATGATGGTGAAGAAGGTTGGCAGGTTCGGACCGTTCCTGGCCTGCCCAGGGTTCCCTGAGTGCCGGAACACCAGGCCCATAATGGAGAGCGTGGATGCGGCATGCCCGCTATGCGGTGGGCAGATGATGAAGAAGCGTTCCAAGAAGAAGAGGGCCTTCTACGGCTGCGAGAACTATCCCAAGTGCCAGTTCAGCGTGTGGAACAAGCCTACCCGCGAGCGGTGTCCCCAGTGTGGCTCCTTCATGATCCATCGCCGGGGGAAGGCTGGTACCTACCTGCAGTGTGCCAACCCAGGCTGCCCCTCTGGTGCGGAGGGGGCACTTACCTGATGCCCTCCATCGAGGTTGTAGGGGGCGGCCTTGCGGGTGTGGAGGCTGCCTGGGCCGCATCCCGCATGGGCTGCCAGGTTACCCTGCGGGAGATGAGGCCTGCGTTAATGACGCCCGCCCACGCCACAGGAGACCTCGCCGAGCTTGTGTGCTCCAACTCCCTGGGCTCCTGGGATCTGTCCAGTGCTTCAGGCCTCCTCAAAGAGGAGATGAGGAGACTGGACTCCCTGGTGCTCAGGACGGCCGAGGCCACCCGGGTGCCCGCCGGGCGAGCCTTGGCCGTGGACAGGCGACTCTTCTCCAGGCACATCACCCAGGAGATCGAGGGGAACCCCTCTATTGTGGTGGACCGCAGCGAGGTCCAGGCAGTACCACAGGCCCCTGCTGTGCTGGCCACAGGCCCGCTGACTAGCCCGTCACTGGCCAAGGCCCTGAGAGGCCTGGTAGGAGAGGACAACCTCTACTTCTACGACGCAGTCGCCCCCATAGTCGCTGGGGACTCCATAGCATGGGAGAGGGTGTTCACCGCTTCCCGTTACGAAAATGGCTCCGAGGATTATGTGAACTGCCCTATGAACAGGGAGGAGTATGAGGACTTTTGGAACGCCCTGGTGGGAGCCCAAGCAGCCCAGCGCCACGCCTTTGAGGAGGCCCGGTTCTTCGAGGGCTGCCTGCCCGTGGAGGAGCTGGCCCGCCGTGGCAAAGACACCCTTCGCTACGGCCCGCTGAGGCCTGTGGGCCTGGTAGACCCCGCCACTGGCCGGCAACCCTACGCGGTGGTCCAGCTTAGAAGAGAGGATGCCTCAGGACGCCTCTACAACCTGGTGGGCTTCCAGACGGGACTCAAGTGGGGGGAGCAGGGAAGGGTATTCCGCATGATCCCCGGCCTGGAGCGGGCGGGATTCGTGAGGTACGGGGTCATGCACCGTAACACCTACATCTGTTCCCCTAGGGCGCTGGAGCCCACCCTGGAGGTCCGGTCAAGACAGGGCCTCTTCGTGGCAGGCCAGGTCACGGGGGTTGAGGGTTACATGGAATCCGCGGCCTCGGGCATCTGGGCAGGGCTGAACGCGGCCAGGCGCTCCTCCGGGCTGGACCCGGTGGAGTTACCCCCCGAGTCCATGCTGGGGGCTCTCATAGGCTACATATGCCGGGCCAATCCCCAGGTCTTCCAACCCATGAAGGCCAGCTTTGGCCTCTTGCCTCCCCTTCAGGGGGGACCGAGGTCCAAGCGGGAGCGGCATGAGGCCATGGCCCAGCGGGCACTGGAGTGTGTGGATAATATGGTGAAAATTATGACTTATACTATTGCCAACTAGAGCCTAGGTGTGGTAACATAAATGCGTGTCAAAATGGGAGACGGGGGAGACCGCTATGGTTGTGGGCGGCGAGCCGAGAGAACCCGGAGCTGAGTGGAGCCGTCTGGTGGACATGTTTCTAGGAACCCTTTCCGCTGAAAAAGGCTGTTCGGTTAGGACCATTAGCTCCTATTCTGGGGATCTGTCCCAGTTTTTTCATTTCCCAGGGTGCGCAGGGGGGGGTTCCCAGATGGATGTCTCCACCGTGCGCAGGTTCCTGGCTTACCTGCACGACCAGGGCTACTCCAAGCGAAGCATCGCGCGCAAGCACTCAGCCCTGAGGTCCTTCATGAGGTTCCTGGTCAGGGAGGGCCACCTCACCTTGAACCCAGCGGCCATGATCCCTCTGATCAAGAAGGGCAGGCCACTCCCGGGGTTCCTTTACTCGCCGGATGTGGAACGCCTCATAGAGTCTCAGGACATATCCTCACCCCTGGGCACCCGGGACAGGGCGATTTTGGAGACCCTTTACGGCGCTGGCCTGCGTGTGGCTGAGCTGGTATCCCTGGACCTGGGGGATGTGGACAGCTCCGTGGGCTACGTCCAGGTCGTGGGCAAGGGGGGCAAGGAACGCTTCGTGCCCCTGGGAAGTAAGGCCATCGAGGCCCTGGGACTTTACTTCGCCCGGGGGAGGTCCCGGCTTGCCAGGAACCCTGGAGAGAGGGCCCTGTTCCTGAACGCCAGGGGCAGCCGCCTTACGGACCGCGGGGTCAGGGAGATCATGACACGGTGCAGCCGCAAGGCGGGCCTCGCAGGAGCCCCCAGCCCCCACACCTTGAGGCACTCCTTCGCCACGCACATGCTTGATGCCGGGGCGGACCTCAGGAGCGTTCAGGAGATGCTAGGCCATGCCAGTGTGTCCACAACCCAGATCTACACTCACGTCACCAAGGAAAGGCTCAAGGAGGTCTACCTGAGGGCTCACCCCAGGGCATGAACGGAGGGCACGTAATGATCCGGGGCACGACGATAGTGGCGGTCCTGGATGATGGCCGGGGTGCCATGGCCGGCGACGGCCAGGTTACCCTGGAGAACAGGACAATTATCAAGCAACAGGCTCACAAGGTTCGCAGGCTTTATGATGGGAAGGTGCTGGCCGGTTTCGCCGGGTCGGTGGCGGACGCGTTTACCCTTTTCGAAAAGTTCGAAGGCAAGCTCAAGGAATTCCGGGGGAACCTCCCTAGGGCTGCCGTGGAACTCGCCAAGGATTGGAGAACCGACAAGGTCCTTAGGCGCCTGGAGGCACTGCTCTTGGTCATGGACAGGAACCACCTCCTTCTTGTGTCGGGGGGCGGAGAGGTCATCGAACCTGATGACCGGATTGCCGCCATCGGATCCGGTGGCCCGTATGCCCTGGCTGCCGCCAGGGCCCTCAAGGCCCACACCACGCTGGAGCCCCGGCGCATAGCAGAGGAGGCCTTGAAAATCGCATCTTCAATATGTGTCTTCACCAATGACACCCTCACGGTGGAAGACATTGGGTTGCAGGAGGAATAGGATTGGAGCTGACGCCGCGCCAGATAGTGGAGGAGCTGGACAAGTTCATTGTAGGCCAAGCCAAGGCCAAGCGTTCCGTGGCGGTAGCGCTCCGGAACCGCTACCGCAGGAGCCTCTTGCCCCTGGACCTGCAGGAGGAGATCTTCCCCAAGAACATCCTCATGATGGGCCCCACTGGGGTGGGCAAGACCGAGATCGCCAGGAGGCTTGCTCGACTGGTGAACGCCCCTATGGTGAAGGTGGAGGCCACCAAGTTCACCGAGGTCGGCTATGTCGGGCGGGATGTGGATTCCATGGTAAGAGACCTGGTGGAGACATCCATCAGGATGGTCAAGGCTGAGAAGGTTAACGCGGTAGAGGCTAAGGCCAGGGAACTTGCCCGGGAGCGCCTGGTATCCGTACTTGTTCCCATGCCCGCCCGGGAACGGCAGGCAAAGAACCCCCTGGAGATGTTGTTCGGCACCGGGAGGGCTACCCCGCCAGACGAGGCAGATGATAAGTTCCAGGCTCAGGTGGCCATGGCCAAGGAGCGCCAGGAGAGGGCCATCCATGATCTGGACCAAGGACTCCTGGAAGAGGTTATGGTAGAGATCGAGGTGGAGGATAGCTCGGTGCCCAAGGTTGAGGTCTTCTCCGGGGCCGGTGTGGAGGAGATGGGCATCAACCTGCAGGATATTCTAGGGCCCGTGATGCCCAAGCGGAAAAAGAAACGCAAGGTGAGAGTGAGGGAGGCCAGGAAGATCCTAGAGCAGGAAGAGGCTCAGAAGCTGGTGGATATGGACGCTGTGACTCAAGAGGCCATCTATCGAACTGAGCAGCATGGCATCATCTTCATCGACGAGATCGACAAGATCGCAGGCAGGCAGGCAGCAGGCTTTGGGCCTGATGTATCCAGGGAGGGAGTCCAGCGCGATATCCTTCCCATTGTGGAAGGGTCCACCGTCATGACCAAGTACGGGCCGGTTAAGACCGACCACGTGTTGTTCATCGCGGCCGGGGCCTTCCATACCACCAAACCCACGGACCTCATACCTGAACTCCAGGGAAGGCTTCCCATTAGGGTTGAGCTGGACTCCCTGGGGGAGGCGGAGTTCGGGCGGATATTGATGGAGCCCAAGAATGCCCTGATACGCCAGTACAAGTCCTTGCTGTCCACGGAGGGCGTCGACCTCCAGTTCACCGATGACGGTGTCAGGGAGATTGCCAGGATGGCGGCCCGGGTCAACGAACGGACCGAGAACATTGGGGCAAGGAGGCTGCACACCATCATGGAACGCCTCTTGGAGGAGGTGTCTTTCGAGGCACCCGAGGGGAAGAAGGGCACATTGGTGGTGGATGCCCAGTACGTCCAGGATAAGCTGGCCAGCATCATAGAGGATGTAGATCTATCCCGTTACATACTTTGAGAGGCCCAGAAGCGGGGAAGGGAGGAAGAAAAAGTATGAGAACACTGCTGGAGAAGACAAGAAGACTCAACCGGCTACTCCAGAAGTCCGCCGGGCACCCGGTGGAGTTTAACGACATGGCGAAGGTGCTATCCGAGCTCGTGGAGGCCAACGTGTACCTCCTTGACAAGGAGGGTATGATACTGGGTCACGCCCTCCTGGGGGAGTTTGAGTGTGGTATCATGAAGGACGAGGTGCTGTCAGCGGGCAGATTCCCCCAGCGGTATAACGACAAGTTACTGAAGATCGACGACACGTTCCCCAACAGCATGCAGGAGGGGAAGAAGTGCGTGTTCCAGGAGGGCGAGCCCTGCATCTTCGAGGGCAAGGTTACAACCATAGTCCCCATGGCTGGGGGGGGTGACCGCCTGGGTACCCTGCTCCTAGCCCGGTATGGCTCCAAGTTCAATGATGAAGACCTGATCCTGGCGGAGTATGGTTCAACAGTGGTTTCCATGGAGATGCTGAGAGGGAAAACCGAGCGGGTGGAGGAAGAGGCGAGAAAGAAGGCAGCTGTGCAGGTGGCCATAGGCACCCTCTCCTACTCAGAGCTCGAGGCCATACACCACATCTTCTCGGAGCTCAACGGCATGGAGGGCTTCCTCGTGGCATCGAAGATTGCTGACCGGGTTGGGATCACACGTTCGGTCATCGTCAATGCCTTGAGGAAGTTCGAAAGCGCGGGTGTGATCGAATCTCGCTCCCTCGGCATGAAGGGAACCTACATCAAGGTCCTGAACCCCCGGCTTCTGGATGAACTGAACAAACTGCGCGTATAGTCGTATTTTGTTTCAAACCAGGCGCGCCCAGTTAAGTAAGAAAAGGCACGTCTAAGTTTTTTCCAAAAACGAAGGAGATTTCGGATTTCGTGCCGAACTCTGGCTCTTGCAGAAACCGGAGCAATAGATGCCGCCGAGACCTGTGTAGTAAGTACTCGGCGGTATCTTTATGTTACATAACGAGGTGCGAATTCAGGCTTTCGTGCTCCCAGGATTTTTTAATGCCCCCTAATCTAAGATGCTTGCGGCTGAGATCTACACCGAGCTTTTCGGTGATTGGTATTGTGATCCCTTCGGCGTGGTCGAAGACATGCCAGCTTTCTTCGAGATGGCTTCCTGATTATTTGTTCAGGCTTTCCACGACCCTTGGGATCGACCATTTGTTTCGGAGACACTGCGCCAGCAGGCGTGCGATAACAAGAGCAACGAAACAGCAAGGAAATGCGCCTGTATGTGGTCATTGCGCGAAAGATAGACAGGGGCGGACTTCAAGGTCTTTTCGTGACTGCCTGACCTCCCGCGCAATAACTATGCTGATTTAAGGGCCTGGAACTGAGCTGTTTGCAGTAATAATTTCCTTAATATCCTTGCCTTCCATAGTTATGATTAGGAGGACTGGTTCACCGTCAGCCTTTGCCTTGCGACCGTACTCGGGGCTGTAAGACATGACCTGCTTTTCGTCAATGCGGACTTTGCTCCTGCTTCCTTTGGCATTGCTGCCGGCAATTTCGGGCGTATACAGCCTGGACTTGATTCTGTAATCATCGCCGATCTGCCGGTACCCAGAGCCGTCGAGGATGTAATCCTTGAGTTCCTTGTTTGCGCCGCACATAGTTTTATACCAACCGAAAGCCAAGAATGTAAAAAATAACGATGGCCGTTTTCTTTTGCCTACGGCAACACCTCCATACATACTACATGCTACTCTTGCGGCGCCAACTTAGCAAAAAATGGTCGGCCTAAATTTTTTTCCAAAAAAGAAGGAGATTTCGGATATATGCCGAATGGCGTCAATTGCTAGTAGGAACATTTTAAGGGATTTCCCAAACCGAAAAGGGCAAACCCGTCAAAAGACGGGGACGCAAAGCCTACGGGTCTACGACCAACAGGTTAGGACGGCCGGGCTGCCGAAGGGGGAATGAAGTTTTGCTTGGCCCATCTTCGCCAGACGGCAAGGATGGGCCTTCAGTATTTTGACCGGGGGGGGGTGTCCATATGCTGGCTGAGGGAAGAGTGGGCGTTGTAGACGTCCTGCGCCGGGGCCTTCAGGCGGCAGGGCTAAGGCACCGGGTGTTGTCCGACAACATATCCAACGCTGACACGCCGGGGTTCAAAAGGTCGGACGTAAGGTTTTCCGAGGCATTGAAGGAGGCTGTGGCGGCAAGACAGGGTGTGACAATGGTTACCACTAGTGTTATGCACCTGCAAGGACAGGCCGGGAGACTGGGACAGGTCAGGGCAGTTGTGGTACCCGGCGGTGCAACATCACAGAGGCCGGACGGAAACAATGTGGACATTGAGCGCGAGATGGCCGAACTCACCAAGAACACACTGTTCTTCGACGCCCTGTCGCAGCAAATCCACAAGAAGATGTCGCTCTTGCGCACCGCCGTCAATGAGGGGAGGCGCTGATGAATGGGGTTCTTTAATGCCTTGAACACTAGCGCCTCGGGTCTCACCGCGCAGCGGCTCAGGCTTGACCTCATAGCTAACAACCTGGCTAACGCCAACACCACTAGGACCGCCGAGGGAGGGCCCTTCAGGCGGAGGGTGCCGGTGCTGGCCACCAGGGGCGGTGGCTTCATCCAGATGCTCCAGGGCTTCATGAAGGGTGGGTCCTGGCTGGACCGGGCAGCGGGTTTATCGGCCGGGGTGAGGGTAACCGCGGTGGCAGAGGACACATCACCACTGCTGGTGAGGTACGATCCTGGGCATCCCGACGCCGACGAAAACGGCTATGTCGAGGGGCCCAACGTTGACGTAGTGGTAGAGATGGTGGACATGATTTCCGCCACGCGAGCCTATGAGGCAAACCTGGCGGCCATAGAGTCTTTCAAGCGCATGGCAACTCGGGCCCTGGATATTGGCCGGGGTTAAGTGGGAGGGAGCCTGAGTGGAAGTGCTGAAGGTTGGGCCGGGGATAGGCGCGCCCGCGAGCCTGGGGCGCCCAGCAACCCCCAAGACTGACTGGAATGGTTTTGGGGATCTTCTGAGGGACGCCATAAACCAGGCTGATGCCCTGCAGAAGGAAGCGGATACGCAGTCGGTGCGCCTCGCTGCCGGGGACGTTGAGGATCTGCATGAGGTGGTGCTAGCCACGGAGAAGGCTAGGATCGCAACGGAACTGGCCATTCAGATCCGCAACAAGGCGCTGGAGGCGTACCAGGAAATAATGCGGATGCAGGTCTGACAAAACCGATCACTAGACGAGAACAGTGGATTGCCGGGGGGTTGGGCTGAGCATGGCCGGGGAGCCTAAGACCTTATTCCAGCGCTTGCTTCAAACTTGGTCAGGCATGACAGGAGGGAGCCGGCTGGCGGTAACGCTGGCTGGGCTTGCGGTCGCATGTGGCCTGGTCGTCTTCTTGGCGTTGTCAGCCAAGGGGCCCCAGTACACTACCATTTACCGGAACCTGGACGCTGCTGACGCCTCCGCCATGGTGGAGATCCTGGACCAGCAGAAGGTGCCATACCGGATAGCTGAGGGGGGTACCAGCCTGGAGGTTCTTCCCTCAGAGGCCGACCGGGTCCGGCTGCTCCTGGCAGGGCAGGGGCTGCCCCGGGGAGGAAGCGTAGGGTTCGAGATCCTGGACAAGACCAGCATAGGCTCCAGCGAATCAGAAAGGCACACCAACTATGTCCGGGCACTCCAGGGAGAGCTTTCAAGGACCCTCCTCAGCGTGGCCCAGGTGGAACAGGCCAGAGTCCATATTGTCCTTCCTGAGGCAAGCCTCTTTGTAAGCCAGAACCGCCCTGCCACCGCTGCTGTCCTTCTTAAACTAAGACCCATGGCTAAACTCGAGCCTGAACAGGTCCAAGGCATTATCCACCTGATAGCCCACAGCGTGGAGGGCCTTAACCCTGAAAATGTAACCGTGGTGGACTTCCACGGCCACATATTATCCGCAGGGATCCTTGACCTATCCCCTCAGGGGCAGGACGCCTGGGTTCACCGGGACGTACTGAGGCAGTTCCAGTATGAACTGCAATCCAGCGTCGAGACCCTCATGGAACAGGTGTTCGGTCCAGGCAATGTGCTCGTGAGGGTCGCCGCGGACATGGACTTCGACCAGCGCATCGTGGAACGCAATCTCTTTGAGCCTGCGGATACCGCAGACGGGCTGGTTCGCTCGGTGCAGGAGCTGGAAGAGGTGTTTCGCGGCGAGGGGGCGATGGCAGGAGGTCCTCCCACCCAGGGTGACATCCCGGGATACCCCACGGGTGCCCAGTCCGGGCCACAGGAGTACAGCAGGACCGAGGTCACCCGGAACGTGGAAATAAACCAGATCCAAGAGAGAATCGTCGTGGCCCCCGGCATGCTAAAGCGCTTGTCGGTGGCTGTTGTCATCAACCGGGATCTGACTGAAGCCGAGAGCCTGGCGGTAGAGGAGACGGTGTCTGCCGCCATCGGGTATGACCCCAACCGTAGTGATCAGGTTATGGTCACGGGCATGTCCTTCGACACATCGTGGATGGATGACCTGGTCGGGGACGACCCGGTTTCCGAACCTGCCCCGGGGTCCTCCGGCCTTAGGTTGCCCCACTACATTGGGGCGGGGGTAGGCGCGGGGCTACTTGCCCTCGTGGCCATGCGCTGGCGGAGGAAGGGCAAGAAGGCTCGGGCCGCAGCGGAACCACAAAAGGTCCATCTGCCCAAGGAGGTCGACATGCCAGCCCTGATGGCGGCGATCGAAAAGCGCACAGAGCTATCAGGGATAGAGAGCCTCGTCAAGGACCAGCCTGAGGCTGCAGCCCAGCTCATTCAAGCATGGCTAGCGGAGGACCAGGCATGATGCAGACTCGCGGGCGGTTGACAGGAAGACAGAAGGCAGCCGTCTTCTTAGTGACGGTGGGCCCTGAGCTGTCCGCAAAGATCATCAGGTGCCTTAGCGAGGAGCAAATAGAGCAACTTACCTTGGAGATCGCTGCCGCCAGGAAGATCGAGCCCGAGCTGCGTGACAGCGTCATGATGGAGTTCCAGAACATGTGCAGGGCCAGGGACTACATTACCCAGGGTGGCATCGACTACGCCAAGGACGTGCTCGAGAGGGCACTGGGGAACCAGAGGGCGGTCGACATCATACGGAGACTCACATCAAGCCTGCAGGTTAGGCCCTTCCAGTTCATAAGGGGGACGAACCCCTCGGAGGTTCTCCAGTTCATACAGGGGGAGCACCCCCAGACCATCGCCCTTATCCTAGCATACCTGGACCCGGGGCAGGCGGGGGCCATCATGATGGCGCTGGAGCCCGAGCTCAAGTTCGATGTAGCAAGAAGGCTTGCCCTTATGGAAAGGACATCTCCGGACCTGGTGAGGGAGATCGAAAAGATCCTGGAACGCAAGTTCTCCACCCTGGTGCAGCAGGAATACGCGCCGGTGGGCGGGGTCCAGTGCATTGTTGACATCCTGAACCGGGTGGACCGGTCCACCGAGAAGAGCATCATGGAGAACCTCGAGATGGAGGCCCCCGAGCTTGCCGGCGAGATCAAGAAGCGCATGTTCCTGTTCGAGGACATCGTCATCCTAGATGACAGAGCAGTACAGCGGGTTCTCCGCGAGGTGGACCTCAGCAAGGACCTGCCGCTGGCCCTAAAGAACGTGCCGGAAAACGTGAAGGCCAAGGTGTTCCGGAACATGTCCTCCCGGGCCGTGGAGACCCTCACGGAGGATATGCGGTACATGGGCCCCGTTCGCCTCAAGGACATAGAAGAGGCTCAGCAGCGTATCGTCAATATCATCAGGAAGCTGGATGAGGAAGGCGAGATAGTCATCAGCCGGGGCGGGGAGGCCGAGATGGTTGTCTAAGCTCCTGAAGCCAGGACAGTTCTCCATAGCCGAACTCAGGCGGCTGGGCTACAGTCCATCCCCGAAGCCCAGAACTGCCTCGGGGCCCGTGGAAGAGGTCCAGGACCTCCCCTTAGCCGGTATGGAGTCCCTGAGGGATGAGGCCCTGCACCAGGGATACCAGGAGGGTTTCCAGACGGGCTACCGGGACGGTATTGCCGAGGCCGAGGCTAAGATAGCTGAGGCCCAGGGCATGCTGGAGGACGCTCAGGCGAAAGCCAAGTCCATTGTGGCCCGTGCCCAGGCCGAGGCGGCCGCGTTTCTCCAAGAGGTGCGCCCAGAGGTGCTGGACCTGGCCGTGGAGATAGCCCGCAGGATCATGAGACGGGAGGTAAGCCAGTGCCCTGAGGCACTGCTTTCCATGGCCGAGGCGGCCATGGAGAAGGTCAAGGCCGAAGAGGCCGTCGTCGTGAGGGTCAACCCCAGGGATGTGGTGGTTGTGAGCGAGGGCAAGGCGAGACTCTTGGAGGGTGTGACCGGGATCAAGTCCCTCCACATACTGGAGGATGACACGGTCGAGCCCGGAGGCTGCATTGTGGAGGGAAACCGGGGCCGCGTCGACGCAACGCTGGAGAGCCAGCTCGCAATGGTCCGCGAGGCCCTGCTGGAGGCGGGCCATGATGGCTGAGGCGGCTGTCAATTGGATAGACCAGTGGAAGGCGCACCTGGGCCATCTGGATCCCCTGTCCTACAGCGGGCGGGTGCTCAAGGTCATAGGCTTGACCATCGAATCCGAGGGACCTGGGGTGAACATAGGCGACCTGTGCTACCTGAGGTCTGGCGATCACATGACCCTGGGTGAGGTCGTGGGTTTTCGCAAGGAGAGGGTCGTCCTGATGCCCCTGGGTGAGATGAACGGGATAGGGCCGGGGAGTGTAGTGGTGGCGGCGGGGAAGGCCCTGGAGGTCAGGGTGGGAAGGGGGCTTCTTGGCCGCGTCCTTGACGGGCTGGGGAGACCCATCGACGGCCGGGGTGCCTTCACTGCTGAGGCGTCCTACCCCACCTATAACTCCCCGCCCCTGCCGCTAAGCAGGCAGCGGGTGACCAAGCGGCTGGCCACAGGGATCAGGGCCATTGACGGCCTGCTTACCTCGGGAAGGGGGCAGCGTGTGGCCATCCTGGCCGGGAGCGGAGTGGGCAAGAGCACCCTCCTGGGCATGATCGCCAGGAACACTGAGGCTGACATCAATGTCATCGGGCTGGTAGGCGAACGGGGCCGGGAGGTCAAGGACTTCATAGAGAAGGACCTGGGGGATGAAGGTCTCAAGCGTTCGGTGGTTGTTGTGGCCACGTCGGACCAGGCCCCCTTGATCAGGATCAAGGCGGCCTTCGTGGCAACCACCATTGCCGAGTACTTCAGGGACAAGGGCATGGATGTGCTGCTCATGATGGACTCCCTCACGCGTTTTGCCATGGCCCAGAGGGAGGTAGGGCTGGCTGTGGGGGAGCCCCCTGCCACCCGCGGCTACACGCCCTCGGTGTTCGCCATCATTCCCAGGCTTCTGGAGAGGGCTGGCTCGGACACCGCCGGGAGCATCACCGGCTTCTACACAGTCCTGGCCGAGGGGGACGACCTGAACGAGCCGGTGTCCGATACGGTGAGAGCCACACTCGACGGTCACCTGGTGCTCTCCCGCAAGCTGGCAATGCGGAGCCACTACCCTGCCATCGATGTCCTAGGGAGCGTGAGCAGGGTGATGATGGATGTGGTCAGTGAGGAGCACCTGGAGGCGGCGGCACTGGTCAAGAGGACCGTCGCCACCTACCAGGACGCGGAGGACCTCATCAGCATAGGCGCCTACGTGAAGGGCTCAAACCCGGAGATTGACTTTGCCGTGGAGCGCATTGGAAGGGTCAGGGCCTTCCTGCGCCAGGGCGTCACGGAGAAGGCCCCCTTCGATGACAGCGTGGGACAGATGGTATCCCTGGTGGGGCCAGACTGGGAGGGCAGTACCCCGTGAGGCGCTTCTTGTTCCGTCTGGAGAGGGTGCTGAATCTGAGCCGTGACCGGGAGAGGCTCTCTGAGGTCTCCCTTGGGGAGGCCCTGAGGGCAACAGCGGCATCTAAGGAGCATTTGGAGCGGTCCAGGGAGGACTTCCTAAGGGAGTCCCAGGAGGCCATGAGCCTTGACGGGATGGTGCAGGCCAGAGACCTCATGGTGTGGTCAAGCCGTCTAGGCTACCTCAGAGGCGCCATACGGATCAGGGTTCAAGAGGTGGCTATAGCCGAGGAAAGGGAGGTGATGCAGAGGGAGGAATTGATGAGGCGCCGGCGCGACCGCATGGTCCTGGAACACCTCAGGGAGTCTAGGCTCGCGGAGCACGTGAAGGAGGGGCTCAGGGAGGACCAGCAGGCCATAGATGAGATGGCCTCCCAGCGTCACACCGGCGACAGTTGATGATGGTTCACGGGAGACTACGGGAAAGGAGGTGACGCAAATGGATATGGGCGTAAGTATCTCCATGGTGCCTCAGCCCCAGCCTCCCAAAGCGGGCAGGGACGATGTCGCGGCAGAGGCCATCTTGGGAAACCTGTTTCACCCTGTGCTCGGGGATCTGCTGTGGCCCAGTATGGCCGAGCCCCAGGGCGAGGCTCTGGGCGTCCCCCTTGAGCCAGGGCTTCCAGGGGTCCGCGCGCCTGGCGGGTCGAGCCCATCGGCAGGGGCACCGTGGGCAGGCTGGGCGTTGGGCCCCATGCAGGGCATCCCGGCGGGCGGGGCCGGTAGCCTGGAGACAGAGGGCATCCCACACCTGGGCGGCACTGCAGTCAAGGAAGAGGTCCTGGCCCCCGAGGCTGCCGGTAAAGGGGGTGACCAGGCCAAGGCCACGGAGGGCTTAGAACCCCCTGAACCGGCGGCACCGGGTGAGATGGGTCCTGCAACGCCGGGAATACCTGGCTTAAGGCAAGGGGCACCTCAAGCCAGCCAAGAGAGCGGGTATTTCCCTGTGACCATCTCCCTGGAACCGGAGGACGCTGCATACCAGGCCTCCGGGCGCGTGCCAGGGCCCGGGGAGGCTCTGGATGGAGTGGTCCTCAAGGCTCAAGCCAGGGACACCCGGCCGGTCCCTGGTGGCCCGGTTCGGCCATCCCCCGTGGGCGCATCCCCACTGGTGGTGCGCGGCGAGATCCCGGGGGAAACATCCCCACTCCAGGGCAGTGAGGTGCCCGGGGGCCCCCAGGGGCCAGCCCCCGCGAAGGAGACAGTCCCGGGCGCCCTGGACACGCAGGAGGAGCCGGACGAGCCTGGCCGGGCCCCGGTAGCCCCCGGTAGGGATAACGTCCTGCAGGAAGGGGAAGGCAACCACGTGGCAAGGCGAGGGGTAAGTGACCCGGCCGGAGAGCCATGGCCTAGCAGGGCTCATGTCCAGATGCCGGCCAGCATGCCCCGGCCGGAACTGGCGGAGGGGCCAGTCCAGGCTGGGGAGATAGGGACCAGGCCTGGCAAGGTAGAGGAGGTTGCTCTGCCGGAGACGGATCAGTCGCGCGGGCAGGCTTCCCCGGAGAAAAAGCCCTTTCAGGAGGTCCCCGAGGCGATGCAGCAGATGGTGGAGAGGTTCCGCCTTGTGAGGACCGGCGAGAGGCATCACCTGGAAATGGACCTCAAACCTCCACACCTTGGCAAGCTGAGTGTGAGGATAACCGGGACAGAAGACGGGGTGACGGCAAGGTTTGAGGTTGGCTCCGTGGCCGCCAAGTCCCTGGTCGAGTACCACATAGCCGACCTCAGGCAGAGCCTGGAGGCAAGCGGCGTGAGACTGGGGAGTGTCATCGTGGACATGGGCCAAGGAGGCCAGGATCCCCGGGGAGACCACCGTGAAAAGGCCCTGGGCAGGCGGGTATTCCCCGTCAAGACCTGGGAGGTGCCGTGGGATCTAGAGGCTTCACCCTGTTCCCTGAACTACCTTGCCTAGAAAGGAGGATGGAACAAGTGGTTACAGTAGGCGACGCTACATCGCAGCCCTGGGCCAACGCGAGTTCGCCGCGGGCAAGGGTCCAGATTAGCGAGATAGACTTCATCAATCTCCTGGTGACACAGATGAAGCACCAGGACCCCATGAAACCCCTGGACAACAACGAGTTCATGGGGCAGATGACCCAGTTCGCACTGTTAAATGAGGCTAAAGCCCAGAACGAGGCCCTAGCCGGCATAACGGAGTGCCTGCAAGACCTGGGGGTGCTCAACACCGGGATCCTGAAGAGCCTGGCGTACCTGGGAGGCATCGGTAACATGCGACACGCGCTGGATCTGGTGGGGAGAACGGTAAAGGTCCAGGTGAAGTCCGGTACGGAGGTTACCACAGTGCTGGCGGTTCGCCTTAAGGAAAGCGGCCCGGTGCTGGAGACAGCCCTAGGAGAGGTGGCTCTCCCTGATGTGCTGGAGGTCTACGGGATAGTAAACCAGGCTAAGGGAGGCAGTCTCCCATGATCCAGCGGGTTGACGGAACGAGGCCTGCCAGTCCCAGCGGTGCCCGGCACCAGGGGACCCCAGGGGACTTCCAGGCGGATTTTCGCAAAGCCATGGATTCAGAGAGGGTGCGCTTCAGCAAGCATGCAACCCAGAGGCTGATGGTCAGTGCCAGGCTCCCGGAGAGCCAGGAAATCCTGAAGCTGGGCGAGGCCATGGACAGGGCGTCAGCCAAGGGGTGCCGGTCCTCCCTGATCCTGTCACGGGACATGGCGTACATCGTAAACGTCCCATCCCGCACCGTGGTGACTGCCATTGACGCGGAGAGGCTCAAGGAGAGCGTGTTTACCCAGATAGACAGCACGGTGATCCTCTAGGGGCGGGTCCCCCCAAAGGGGGCGCCCCCGGGCCGTGGATCGGCTGAAGCGGCCCAGACCACTACTAAAAGGGGGTAGTTTCAAGATGATGCGCTCAATGTTCGCTGGAGTGACCGGCCTCAGGAACCACCAGGTCCGGATGGATGTCATTGGCAACAACATAGCTAACGTGAACACTGTAGCGTACAAGGCGTCCAGGGCCGACTTCCAGGAGGCCTTCAGCCAGACCTTAAGGGGTTCCTCCTCCCCTAGCGGTGAGAGGGGAGGCACCAATCCCCAGCAGGTTGGGCTTGGTATGACCCTGTCCAGCATCGACGTCATTCACACCCAGGGCAGCCCTCAGATGACTGGGGGTCTCACGGACCTCGCCATAGAGGGTGGAGGGTTCTTCCTCCTCAGCGGCGCGGGCCGCCTGGTTTACACCCGGGCGGGCAACTTCCACTTGGATGCCTCTGGTTACCTAACAGGCGGCGGGGGAATGCGGCTCCAGGGCTGGATGGCTGTGGATGGTGAGTTCACCGCCAAGGATGAGGGCACGTTGACTTCCATCCAGATCCCGGCAGGGGTGACCGTGGGCGCCCGCGCCACCGACGCTATGGCCTTTGGCCAGAACCTGGGTTCCTCATCTAATGTGGGGGACTCCTTCGTGAAGACTGTGGACGTCTTCGACTCCCTCGGTACAACCCACAGCGTAGTTGTCACCTTCCGCAAGACGGGCGTAAACAGCTGGTCCTGGGATGCGAGGGTACAGGGAGTCGCTGCTGGCAGCGGGACTCTGGGGTTTGGCTCCAACGGTCAGTTGGGAACGGGTGGAACCGGAACCGTTGCCTTCACCCCGACGGGAGCCAACCCAGTGTCAATAACGGTGAACTTCGGGAAGGTGACCCAGTACTTTGCTGAGACCACCGTAGCGGCGTCTGAGAGGAACGGTCACCAGATGGGTTCCCTCCAGACCTTCACCGTTGATGCCACCGGCGTGATCACCGGGGTCTACTCAAACGGCCTCAACCGGAAGCTGGCCCAGGTGGCGCTGGCAAACTTCACCAACCCCGGGGGCCTGATAAGGTCAGGTGAGAACAACTTCGCAGAATCCAACAACTCCGGTCTGAGGCAGATAGGCATTCCCGGCACCGGGGGACGAGGCATGGTGGCCCCGAACTCGCTGGAGATGTCCAACGTGGACCTCTCGCTGGAATTCACCAACATGATCCTCACCCAGAGGGGGTTCCAGGCAAACTCCAGGATCATCGGCGCCACAGATGAAATGCTCCAAGAACTGGTGAATCTCAAACGGTAAACACACCGGAGGTGAGATTCATGATTAGGCTTGCCAAGATGAACGGCCAGGAGGTATGGATTAACGCTGAGCTCCTTGAGAGCGTTGAGGCCACGCCCGACACCATCGTGGGGCTCACCAACGGCCGGCGGATCATAGTACGGGAAACCCCGGAAGAGGTAGTGTGGAGGGCCATGGAATACCAGCGTAAGGTAAGGCAGCCCATGCGGCTAAGGCCCAGGAAGTGCCTCCAGACCGAGGGAGGATGCACCTGATGGACCTTGCGACCATCCTGGGGATCGTATCTGGACTAGGGCTCCTGTTCTGGGCGCTCATCATGGGAGGGTCGGTCACGATATTCTTTCACCTGCCGTCCCTGCTCATTACCATGGGAGGCACATTTGCGGCTACGCTTATCAACTATCCCCTTGGGCAGGCGATCGGGGTTCTCAGGGTACTCAAGAACGCCTTCATGGGCAAGGGGAGGAAACCCGAGGACCTCATAGCCGACATGGTCAACCTCGCCCAGAAGGCGCGGAGAGAGGGCCTGCTGGCTCTGGAAGACGACGCTGAGGAGATGCGTGATCCATTTCTGAAAAGAGGGATTGAGCTCCTGGTGGACGGCACGGATTCGGAGCTTGTCCGGGGAATCCTGGAGACGGAGCTCTCCTTTGTGGAGGATCGCCACAAGAGGGGACAATCCCTTTTCGAGACCATGGGCGCCCTGGCGCCTGCCTTCGGGATGATCGGTACCCTGATTGGCCTTATCCAGATGCTCCGGAACCTGCAGGACCCGGACTCTGTGGGCCCCGGGATGGCTACAGCGTTGATTACCACCTTCTACGGGGCCCTGGCTGCCAATCTCATCTTCATCCCCATCGCCGGGAAACTCAAGGTGAAAACGTCCGAGGAGGTCTTCCAGAAGGAACTCACAATAGAGGGCATCCTCTCCATACAGGCTGGGGACAACCCTCGCATCGTAGAGCAGAAATTGAAGGCCTTCCTCTCGCCCACACAGAGGGACCGGGTGGTCCGGGAGAAGCCCAGGGCTGAGGGAGTGGAAGGAGCGGAGGCTAATGTCTAGGAGGGGCCGGTACCAGGCCGAGCAGGGCCCCCAGGGCTCGCCTGCTTGGATGACCACCTACGGGGATATGGTCACCCTTTTATTGACGTTCTTCGTATTCCTCTTCGCCCTATCCACAGTCGAGTCAAAGAAGTTCGAGGCGGCCATTGTCTCCCTCCAGAATGCATTTGGCCTGCCGCTATCAGTGGAGGAGATTCCCCTGGGGCCCCAGTCCCAGGATAATGACGTGACGGACAGCTTCTGGAATGATGATCTCCTGACCGAGGACCTCAGGCAGCTCCTGGAGATTGAGAGAAGGCTCAGGGCCTACATCTCGGAGGAACGCATTGAGACCCTGATCGATCTGAACAGGGAGGGAAGAGGCTTGGTGCTGCGTTTCGCCGACACTGTCCTCTTTGACCTGGGCAAGGCTGACCTGAAGCCCGAGGCCCGGCTAATTCTGGGTCGCTTGTCCACGATTATCCGGGACATACCCAATCACATAAGGGTGGAGGGCCACACCGATGATCTCCCGATAAAAACGGGCCTGTACCCGTCCAACTGGGAGCTCTCCACAAGAAGGGCCACCGAGGTTATCCGCCATTTCGTGGAGGCACACGAGTTCAGTCCGGAGAGGCTCTCCGCGGCGGGATATGCGGAATACAGGCCGCTGGCACCCAATGACAGTGAGGCCAACCGCCAGCGCAATCGCCGTGTTGACGTGGTCATACTCAGACTCAGCCTATCCATGAACGAGCCCGGTTACGGGAGGGGGGCCGGAGAGAGTGAAAAGCGCGAGTGAGAAGAAGGTCGACGTGTCCCCGGCAGACTTCGAGGAGATCCTCGAGGTGCCTAGCGATGGTGAGCCCTACAATATTGACCTGCTCATGGACATTCCCCTGGAGGTCAGGGTGGAGCTGGGCGGCACCCGGAAACTGCTCAAGGAGGTGCTGGCCCTAGGGCCGGGCTCCATCGTGGAGCTGAACAAGCTGGCTGGCGAGCCCGTGGACGTCCTGGTTAACGGGCAACCCATCGCCAAGGGTGAGGTTGTGGTTATCGACGAGAACTTCGGTGTCCGTGTGTCTGACATCCTCAGCCCCCAAGATAGAGTGAAGAAACTAGGCAGGTGATACCGGTGGTGGAGTCAACCTGGCAGACCCTGAGAATGCTCGCAGGATTCGTCGCAGTGCTGGCCCTGGCGATCTGGGGAACCCGGCTCCTGGCCAGGAGGCCAGGACCCTCCTCGGGCGGCCGGTACCTGCGGCTGGTCGAGGTCATCTCCATGGGCCACAACCGGCATATTTGCCTGGTGAGGGTGGGGCGTCACCACCAGCTCCTAGGCCTGACGGATCGTACCATGATTGCCCTGGGGGCCTACGAGGACCTGGAACCCTGTGCGGGTGATGAGGCAGCCTCCCTGCAGCCCTTTGACATCTATAGAAGTGTTGGGTTGCGCCTAGGGCTACCCTGTCTCCGCCGTCGGAAGGAGGACGACCATGAGGTCTAGGCGTCTTTACCTGGCGCTGGCCGTGGGGGCCGCGCTGGTGTTAACCTCGTCCAAGGCCTTCGCCCAGCCCATGGTGCCGGGTCTGGATCTCATCACCGGCCTGGTGGAGGAGCCCCAGCAAATGTCGGTGAGCCTTCAGATTATCTTCCTGTTCACCGTGCTTTCTCTGGCCCCGGCCTTCCTGATCCTCATCACCTGCTTCACCCGTGTTGTTGTGGTGCTCTCCTTCGTCAGGAGCGCCCTCGCCTTGCACCAGATGCCTCCAAACCAGGTCATAATCGGCCTTGCCCTGTTCATCACGTTCTTCATAATGTCACCTGTGTGGACCCAGGTATACGGCGGTGCCCTTACCCCCTACCTCGCCGGGGAGATCAGGGAAGACGTGGCGGCATCCAGGGCTATGGAGCCCGTCAGGGAGTTCATGTTGCGGCAGACTCGAGAGAAAGACCTGGCCCTATTCATGAACTTCGCCAACCTGCCGGCCCCTGAGGACGCCAGTGACATACCCACATATGTGCTGATCCCTGCCTTTGGCATAAGCGAGCTCAAGACGGCCTTTCAGATGGGCTTCATGATATTTGTGCCCTTCCTGGTCATCGACATGGTAGTGGCAAGCACCCTCATGTCCATGGGTATGCTGATGCTTCCCCCCATGATGGTATCCTTGCCCCTGAAAATACTGCTCTTTGTGCTGGTGGACGGGTGGCATCTTGTGGTTCGATCCCTGGTGATGAGCGTCAGGTAGGAGGGAATCCAGTGACAGAGGACTTCATCATCTCCCTGGGCCGTGATGCGCTGGTGACCACCGTGCTGGTGGCCTTGCCTGCAATGGCACTGGCGCTCCTGACAGGACTGGTGATCAGCATCTTCCAGGCCACCACGCAGATCCATGAGCAAACCCTGGCCTTCGCCCCCAAGATCATAGCCGTCATGGCGGCGCTGGCACTCTTCGGCCCATGGATGCTCACGGTGATGCTGGACTTCACCAGCAGGGTGTTCCTGATGCTGCCGGGACTCATGCGGTAACGGAGGTACAACATGTGGGAACTCAGTGGCATAACCTCCCATGGCGGGCTGTTCTTCCTCCTCTTCATGAGGAGCTTGGGTGTTTTCTTCCTGGCACCTGCCTTTGGGGGGCGCTACATGCCCGTCCAGGTCAGGGCGGGGCTGGCTCTAGGCCTGACGGCCTTTGCCCTTCCTGCCGTTGTGGCGTCTGGTGCCGGAATTCCCTCGGGCCTGGTGTCTTTTGCCCTCGGTTGCCTTGGGGAGTTCGCCACCGGGGCTACCCTGGGCTTCATGGCCAATCTCATCTTCGTATCCCTCCAGGTGGCGGGGCAGCTCATCGACATGGAGATGGGCTTTGGTATCGTCAACGCGCTCGACCTGGAACGAGGTGGGCAGGCGCCGGTGATGGGCACCTTCCTGCACCTCCTGGCCCTGGTTCTCTTCCTGGAAATGGGGGGGCACCACTCGGTCCTGGGGGGGTACTGGGAGAGCCTCAGGCTCATCCCCGCCGGCACCTTCGCCTTTGGGAAAGGCATAGGAGACTTGGCCGTGGCAACCTTCGGGGGAATGTTCCTCGTGGCCCTGAAGATGAGCCTGCCGGTGGGAGCGGCCCTGTTCCTGGCTACCCTGGGCCTGGGCGTCATCGCCAGGACGGTGCCACAGATCAATGTCTTCATAGTGGGACTTCCCCTGAAGGTTCTTATGGGGTCTGTGATGATGTGGCTTGCCCTGCCCCTGTACGTACGGCTGGCAGGTCGCCTGGTGGAAGACCTCCCGGTGTTTCTCATGAGGGTTCTGGCCGCGTGGAAGGGGTAGAGCAGTGAACTTGCAGCTATTTTCGCAAGAGAAGACCGAGGCGCCGACCCCTCGGCGCAGGCAGGAAGCCAGGGGCCGCGGGCAGGTGGCCCGGAGCCCGGAGGTGGCTTCAGCCCTGCTCCTGCTGTCGCTGGCGGTTGCCTTCAGGGTATGGGGTCCTGCCATGGCCGACAGGATGTGGAGACTGGGAAAGGCCTTCTGGGGCTCGGGGTTTCCCGAGGTGACCCGGGAGGGTCTCGGCAGTCTGGTGGTGCCCGCGTTCCAGGGCTATGCCTTCATGCTGCTTCCCCTCTTTGCCGTGGCGATGGTGGTGGGCACCTCCACAGGGGTCCTGCAGGGGGGCTTCCTGTTCACTGTTGTTCCTTTGAACCCCGAGTTCAACCGGCTCAACCCCCTGGAGGGACTAAAGCGGATCCTCTCCAAGAAGGCCCTGGTTGAGATGGCAAAGGCCCTGCTAAAGACCGCTGCCGTGGCAAGCATTGCATATCTCACCATCAGGGCTGAATTGGACACCCTCATTGCCCTGGCCCACACGGACCTAGTGCCAGCGGTGGGTTACGTAGGCAGCATTGCCTTCAAGATCATGACCCGGTGCGGGTTTGCCCTCCTGGTCGTGGCTGGAATGGACTACGCCTTCCAGCGCTGGGAGCACGAGCGGGGCCTCATGATGACCAAGCAGGAGATGAAGGAAGAGCTGAAGCACCTTGAGGGTCGTCCCGAGGTGAGGGCGAAGATAAGGGAGCGCCAGCGGGCCATCGCACGGCTAAGGATGATGGCCCATGTCGCCAAGGCGGATGTGGTGGTTGCCAACCCCACGCACTACGCCGTGGCATTGAGGTATGATGCCCTAAAGATGGCGGCGCCCAGGGTGGTGGCCAAAGGGGAGGGCCACATGGCTCGCCGGATCCGCCAGGAGGCGGAGAAGCATGGTGTCATGGTGGTCAGGAACGTCCCCCTGGCGCAGGGGCTTTTCCGGGCTGTGGAGATAGGGGACTACGTTCCCGCAGAGTTCTACAAGGCCGTCGCGGAGGTGCTCGCCTTCGTCTACCGGCTCAAGGGAAGGATTTAGGAGGAGGCACGGTCTTGGACCAGAGGCTCTTGAGGGTTGGGGACATCATAGTCGCAGTGGGCATCATCGGGATGGTCGTGATGATGGTCATTCCCATGCCCACCATCCTCTTGGACCTGCTTTTATCCCTTAACCTCGCCTTTGCCCTGGTCGTTCTCCTGGTGAGCATGTATAACCCGGAGCCCCTGGGGTTCTCAGTGTTCCCCGCACTTCTCCTGGTGGCCACCCTCTTCAGGCTGGCCTTGAACGTTTCCTCCACCAGGCTGATACTCCTTTACGGCTACGCGGGGGAGGTGATCGAGCGCTTCGGGGACTTTGTGGTGGGTGGTAACGCCGTTGTGGGCTTCATAGTGTTCCTGATCCTCGTGGTGATCCAGTTCATCGTCATCACCCGGGGTGCCGAGCGGGTGGCTGAGGTTGCGGCTAGGTTCACCCTGGATGCCATGCCAGGAAAGCAGATGAGCATAGACGCGGACCTTAACGCCGGCCTCATAACGGAATCCGAGGCCCGGCAGCGTCGCCGTGACATTGAACGAGAGGCTGACTTCTACGGGGCCATGGACGGTGCTGCCAAGTTCGTAAAGGGAGACGCCATAGCCGGTCTCATCATCACCGCCATCAACCTGGTGGGGGGGTTCACCATCGGTGTGCTCCAGCAGGGGCTTCCCTTCGAGATTGCCTTGCAGAAGTATGCCCTGCTCACAGTGGGTGACGGCCTGGTAACCCAGATCCCCGCCCTCCTTATATCCACCGCCACAGGCATGGTTGTCACCCGGGCGGCCTCTGAGAGCAACCTGGGCAGTGAACTGATTAAGCAGGTGCTAGGGCACCCGAAGGTCCTCTGGGTTGCATCGGGGCTCCTCTTCTTCCTGGCACTGACGCCGGGCTTGCCCAAGCTGCCCTTCTTCCTCCTGTCCGGGCTCATGGCTACCATGGCGCTGAACCTCAGCCGTCATGTCACGGAAAACAAGCATGCCGGGCCGGTACGGGTTGCCAGGGACAACCCCCTGGCCCCGGAGAACGTCAGGGGCCTTCTTGAGGTGGATGCCCTGGGAGTGGAACTGGGCTACGGGCTTATCCCCCTGGCTGACGGGGGTCAAGGCGGTGACCTCCTGGACAGGGTGGTCTCCATAAGGCGCCAGCTCGTGGCGGACCTGGGGATCGTGGTGCCTCCTGTGAGGATCAGGGACAACATCGGGCACCTGAGGCCCAACGAATATGTGATCAAACTCAGGGGACTCAAGGTGGCTGGGGGAGAGATCTTTCCCGACCGCTACCTGGCCATGAACCCTGGCTCGGCCTCAGGTGAGCTGGAGGGGATCACCACCCGCGAGCCCGTGTTCGGGCTGGAGGCTGTGTGGGTGACGCTGGACGCCCGGGAGAAGGCGGAACTGGGCGGCTACACAGTGGTGGACCCCTCCTCGGTGCTGGCGACCCACCTTACTGAGGTTATCAAGGGCCACGCCCACGAGCTCCTGGGACGCCAGGAAGTCAAGACCATGGTGGAGGCCATCAGGGAGACTCATCCCGCTGTCGTGGACGAACTGGTCCCGTCCGCCCTAAGCATAGGTGATGTCCAGAAGGTTCTCCAGGGGCTTCTCCAGGAGGGGATACCCGTGCGTGACCTCATCACCATCCTCGAGGCGCTGGCGGATGGGGCCGTGTACTCCAAGAACCCCGAGGATCTCATTGACTGGGTAAGGGTGTCCCTGAGACGGCAGATCACCAAGGTCTATGAATTGGATGAGGATCGCGCACAGGTTATGACCCTGGATCCAGATCTGGAGAAGCGTATAGCTGAGGGCATCAACGCGGGGGCCTCGGTACTGGGCCTGTTCCGGCCGGAGGAGATCCGGGCAATGCTGAAGTCCCTTTCGGACCTGGCGGAGAGGTTCACACTGCACGGGCGGATGCCGGTAGTGGTGTGCGCACCGGAGATCAGGAGGCACTTCAAAGCCCTTGTCCACCACTACGAGCCTCGCATCGCGGTGCTGAGTTATCGCGAGCTCTTGCCAGGCATCAAGGTCGAACCTGTTGGGATGGTGACGCTAAGATGAAAGTGAAGAGCGTGGAACCCCTTGTGAAGGGTACCCGGGTGGAGATAGTCCTCCTGCGAAAGGGGTCCTCCCTGGAGGCCTGGATGCCAGGCAGGGTGAACAGCCCCCGGGGCGAGGAGATCCTGGTGTCCCTGGCGGCGGATCCCAGCATGCTGGCGCTGTTCACTGCGGGCGCCCCGGTAAAGGTGCGTTACACCGGGAAGAGGGCACTCTACAGCTTCGAGAGTGTTGTCACCCGCCAGGTGCAACAGGGTATCACCCTGGTGGGCCTGGAGCCTCCAGCGGAGGTAAGCCGGGTCCAGCGGCGGGGCTTCGTTAGGCTGAGTATCTCGCTGCCGGTGAAGTGCAAGGAGTCGTGTCAAGGGGAGGTCTTTGAGGCCAGGACCGTGGATCTCAGCAGTGGGGGCATGGCCCTGGTATCACGCGGGAGGCTTTCCCTGGGCAGCATGCTTGAGATCTGGGTTGACCTGGACAAGTACGGGCTCCTGCCCCTGAAAGGCGAGGTAAGGTGGATGGAAACGCTGGATCTTGGGGACGAGGGAAGGTACCTGGCAGGCATCACCTTTGTGGATACTAGTGAGAAGACTCAAGACCACATAACCAGGTTTGTCTTTGCGGAGCAGGCCAGGATGAGGCGCCTTGGACTTCTGTAGCCGGGGAGGGGTAGCCGTGGGCTCCGCTGACAGCCAGGAAAGGTCTTCACTGTGGGCCTACTACAGTATAACCAAAGATAGTCATGCCAGGGAGGACCTGATCCTCAACTATGCTCCCCTGGTCAAGTACGTAGCTGGCAGGCTAGCCATGACCCTGCCGGCTTACATCGACCCTAATGACCTGGTAAGTTACGGGTTCTTCGGGCTCATGGAGGCCATTGAACGCTTCGTACCCGAGAGAGGGGTTCGTTTCGAGACCTACGCGGTAGCCAGGATAAGGGGGGCAATGCTCGACGGCCTGAGGGCACTGGACTGGGTCCCCACATCCGTAAGACAGCGCACCAAGGAGATAGAAAGGGCCTACCAGCAGCTGGAGGCCAAGCTGGGAAGGGCGGCGACCGATGAGGAGATCGCCGGGCACCTAGGCATCACCATGGACAAGTTGCAGGGACGGCTCAAGGAGACCGCAGGCACCAGCCTGCTTTCCCTGGATGAATTGCTGAGCGACGAGCCTAACTCAACCGGCAGGCGAAACGGTTGGGCCCTAGCCGATGACTCGGTGAATCCCCCTGACGTCCAGGCGGAGATCGAGGATGTCAAGAGGGTCCTTGCCGAGGCCATTGAGGTGCTCCCGGAAAAGGAACGGCTGGTGGTGGCGCTCTTTTACTACGAGGGACTCACGGCCAAGGAGATAGCCGAGGTCATGGAACTGTCGCAGTCGCGCATTTCCCAGCTCCACAGCAAGGCCATCATGAGGCTTAGAGGCAAGCTGGCCAGGGATAAGATGTCCCTCCTGTAGGAGTCATCTCAGAAACCCCCAGGGATTGCCAAAGGGCTGGGAACCGTGGGAAAGTGAGTGATTTACAGGAGTAAGTTGCGGTATGGGATCGAAAAGGCGGCTTTTAGGGACAGCCAGCGCCGCGAGCGGGTACGCACCTCAAGAATCAGTATAGGGAACAATGCCCGTCAAACCGGGCGTAAAACGGACCCCTTGAGGGATCAAGGAGAGGCAAGGGGGAAAGCTACGTGGCAAGAACTCACGGAAGTCGGTATGGGAGCGACATTTGGGAAGCACGATGAGCAGTTTTCGATCGCCAAGTACACGGATGCGGCGTTCATGCCAAGAGGCGCTCGTTATCGCTAGAAATCAATCTAACACATGAGATTTAGTGGTTAAGGGGGCAACGTGGAGGAAAACTCAGATGTGTCTCCCCAAAGCCCCAACTAGCATTGGGTCAGACTTTCTGAGAGGACACTGCAATAGAAAGGGGGTATCCTCTCCATGGCCTCCGATGTCAACCTGGGCTCGGTGGGCCGGGTGCCTGACGTGGCCAGGGCTCAACGTATGCAAGAAATCAAGGCTGAAACCGCGCAGTACGGTCTCAGGGCCAGCTTCCAGGAGGAGGCCGAGAAGTGCCTGAAGGAGGTTCGTCCCTCGCCTAAGCCACAGGACAGTGGCATCCTGAAGGACCGGGACAGCAGGAACCGCAGCGGCCGTGGGGACTCCGAGGCTGGGCAGAGGGGCAAGAGTCCGGAGGACCCGGATGATACCGGAAGGATCCTGGATGTGCTGTGCTAGCCCCGCCAGGCCAGGCGGGAGAGGCCTGCCCCGGACCCAGTGTCCGGTCCGCAGCGCCGGGATGCCATGTGCGGTTTCTGCCCATATCCTACCTTGCACCCCCAAGTACTCTTTACAGCCCTGCACTGGCATTTTCAGAATGACCCCCCGCTGGCTAGCGTTCTTCGGTGAGTGGGCTACTCCTTCCTGGGTAACTTTCAGGTGATCGCGATACAGGGGTTCCGCAGGTGAATCACAGAAATGGCCAAGGATGAGGGGGAAGGGAGAGGTTTGAGGGAGGGTCTATTTTCGAAAACGCTGTCAGACGGTTAGCTCAATTGGATCTGTTAGCTCAATACTTGCAATATAGACTTTGAGCAGGTTAAAAGGAATACCCCTGCATCTTGCGAAGTGGATGTTTGACAAGACACCACAAAAAAGATGCGGGGGTACACTGTGAAAGATATGGCGAGTCAGTTCACCAAATACATTAACAAGACCTACGGGTTCTGGCAAGGACTCGCAATCACTCACCTATAATGCTACCCAAAGAGGAGTGGCTCACTCACGACAGAATGTTACCGCGACGGGGGGTCTTAGTGAGGATGTCAGTGAGAAGCCGTAAAGAGTACTTGGAGAAGATGCATGAACGGTACTGCAAGACCGGGAGTCAATCAGCCAAGACTGCCATGATCGACGAAGTAGTGAATGTGCTTGGCTATCACAGAAAACACGCTATTCGGGTTCTCAAC